>NZ_JBSXNH010000057.1:0-82803 GCF_056857535.1 Vreelandella sp. L-25 | reverse complement strand
CGATGGCCAGTTGCTGCTCGAACCGGACTATGAGTTGGAAGGCTGGTGGACCAGCCTGGACGAGGCGCCGGAGGCGGTGATCAAGCGCTACCAGGCGCATGCCACCCATGAGCAGTTTCACAGCGAGATCAAGACCGATCTCGACCTGGAGCGCTTGCCGTCCGGCAAGTTCGCCACCAACGATCTGATCCTGCATCTCGCCCAGTTGGCCTACAACATCCTGCGCCTGATGGGACAGCTGGGCATGACCGGCGAGCTGAGCCCGGTGCGCCATCCCGCCAAGCGGCGCCGGATCCGCACCGTGCTACAAGAGCTGGTGCATCGTGCGGCGCTCGTGATTCACAAGGCGCGGCAGATCATCCTTGACTTCGGGCAGGATATCGGGCGCATGACGGTGCTCAAGACGCTGCGGAGCCGACTGCGTTATCCACGAGGAACGCCATGCTGACCGTCAATCGGCGACACTCTATCCACAAGCAGTTCCAAGCGACACGCGATCGCCAGATATGTCGTGCCTGGCGGGTGGAAAGGCATGACAAAACGGGCCGTCAGCACCGATCAGCACGGTGGGTTTTGGCAATAACGGGCTTGCGAAAGCCAACTTGCACGGGGCGAATGATCAAAAAGTGCTCGCTGGCGGTGATAGGGAAAGTGTCGGCGCCGGCTTCACGGATTCAGGATTACTAAAACGAAAGCGCTGTATTAAACTTAGGATTTACTTTGCTAGTGCGTTACGGGTCGATTCGTTACGGTAAGCTAAAAATAAGATTGCGTCGTTTTCTTTACACCTACACATTGCCACACTAGCAAGCCTGTTAAAGCTTACTTTGCGCAAAAACCTCCTATTAATATTACGCCTTAATAAAAGGTGAGCATGTTGTATACCCGCGTTAGTAAGATTGGCAGTTCGCATCCCACGTTTATTTCCCAAGCCCGCGTCCTTACTCGTTTTACGATGGCCAATGGGAATGGTGGTCATCGATAACAAAGACGTGCCCATGTGAGCCTGGGGAATGATGGTGGGAATGGCGATGAGGTTCCGGCCCCTCCCATCCCTCATGTTCGTGCTGATGATGTTCATCGTGGTAGTGCAGGTGGGTGTGACTTTGGGCAGCGTGCTCGTGCTCAAGAGCCATCGGGTCATGTGCGTGCCAGATAAGGGCCGCGAGCCCCGTTGCCGCCAGGGCCACCGTTCCCAGCAAAGCGAACGTACCCGTCAGTCCCAGGTTCACTCCCAGCCAGCCTGCCAACGGATAGGTGACTAGCCAACAGCTGTGTGACAACGAGAACTGGGCAGCAAACAGCGCTGGACGCTCCTCCGGCTGGCATGAACGTTTGAGCAGGCGTCCGGAGGGGGTCATGACCAACGAGGCCCCAGCGCCCAGCAGTAACCATAGCCCGACAAGCCCCGCAAACGATGGGCCCAGCCAGCCCAGGTAGAGGCTGAGTGCCATCATAACGCCACCCAGCAGCATGACTGGCCGCTCGGACACCCGTTCCAGCACCTTGGGCAGCAGTAAGGCTATTAGCATGGAGCCCCCGCCTGCGGCGGCAAAGGCCAGTGCGACTTCTTTCTCGCCCAAATTCAACACCGAGCGTACGAGTACCACCGTGTTGACGATCTGCATGGCCCCGGCGGCTGAAACAGCCAGGTTCAACGCCAGTAGCCCGCGCAACCGGGGCGTCTTCAGGTAAATCCGCATACCATGAGTAACGCGACGCCAGACGCCGGGGGCTTCCTCTAGGGGGGGAGACGCAGGCAGGATCACCGATATAACCAGGGCGGCAGAGATAACGAAGGCCAGAGCATTGAGTACAAACAGGACATCAAAACCCATCACCATCAGCAATGCCGCCGCCGCCATCGGGCTAAGAAGGTTCTCTAAATCATAGGCGAGACGCGACAGGGACAATGCTCGTGTGTACTGCTCTTCGTCTTCGAGAATGTCAGGGATCATCGCCTGGAAAACGGGCGTAAAGCCAGCTGAACAAGCATTGAGCAGAAAGATCAGCACATAGATCTGCCACACTTCGGTAACAAAAGGCAGTGCGCAAACCACGGCTGCACGCAGCAAGTCCAGGCTAACCAATAAGGTGCGCCGAGGCAGGCGTGATGCATAAGCGCCGACCAAAGGGGCAATGCCCACGTAAGCGACCATCTTGATCGCCAGCGCCGTGCCTAGCACGACGCCCGCCTGACCTTCAGCAAGATCGTGAGCCAGCAACGCCAGAGCAACCGTGGTCAGGCCAGTGCCGATCAGTGCAATGACCTGCGCTAGAAAGAGATGGCGGTAGACGCGGTGGGCGAGTACATCGAGCATAGAACTTCCTCAAATGAGGGGTGCCTAAAAGCGCTTACAGGTAGCGTGCAATCGTCTTGAACTCTTCAGCCCGTGCCCGTTGCGTTTGATTCTGAGTACCCAGGGCTTCGTCTAGGCAGTGGTCGATGTGATCCAGCACTAAGGTGCGTTTAGCTTGCTGAATGGCTTTTTCTACCGCATGGAGTTGTTGAGCGATGTCCAGACAGTGGCGTCCATCCTCTACCATCTGGGTCACACTCGAAAGGTGCCCCCGAGCGCGGTTCAGGCGCTTGACGATATCGGGATGTGACTGGTGAGTATGCATTGTCATTTTCTTTTCCCTTATTATATTCCTATCCCCCCGGAGGGGATGGTAATCTATCGCCGTTATTCTGCCAACGCTATGATTCAAGGCAGACGGTTATCTATTTTTCTGACTTTTACTTTAATCCTGGTTGCTCTACATGCTCAATCGGCTGCGTCACCGCCTTGGCTATCTGACCTTTCTGTTGCTGTTCCTGCCTAGCCTGGTAATCACTAGTGTGGGTGAGGCGCGTGCGCATGGGGCAGCGAGCATGGTTGGCGTTGAGTCGTCTCTCCATGAGAATGTGCAGAAGGGCCATGGGCATACCCATGGCCACGAGCACGAAGACAGTCGCCACCTGCATAATGAGAGTGGCAGTCATTTCCATGAAAAAGCGGATCGGCCTGGGACAGGCATTACCGTCGAGCCGAACTTCCGCGACGCCCTGCGGCTAGGCGAACGCAGCGGCCTACCGCTGCGTCGTGTCTACCGCTTGGAGCGTCCTCCACGGCCGGTCATCGCTGGATGACTGGGGCCGTCCACTGGACGGCCAACACTTAATGACAAACCCGTGGAGGTTTTATGTTTCCATCCCAACTAGGGGGTGCGTTCGGCTTGCCTGTTTTGGCCCGACGCCACGCGCTGACCCTTTTCACACTGCTGGTGATGCTCCTGGGAGCCAGTGGTGAAGCCCTTGCCCACGCCGTTGCTGAAGGCGACAAAGGGTACATCCAGGAGATCTATGGCGTTCACCTGATCTCATTCGGCTATCTCGGTGCCAAGCACATGGTGACGGGGTATGACCACATCCTGTTTTTGCTAGGGGTGATCTTTTTCCTCTATCGAATGCAGCATATCGCCATCTACGTCAGCCTCTTCGCCATCGGTCACTCTACGACCATGCTGCTGGGGGTGTACTTTAATATCGGCATCAATAGCTACCTCATCGATGCCATCATCGGTCTCTCCGTTGTCTACAAGGCACTCGATAACATCGGTGCTTATCAGCGCTGGTTCGGCTTTCAGCCCAATACCAAGGTGGCGACGTTGGTCTTCGGCCTGTTCCATGGCTTTGGATTGTCGAGCAAGATCATTGAGTACGATATCTCTTCTGATGGATTGGTCCCCAATCTCCTGGCGTTCAACGTTGGGGTAGAGATCGGCCAGCTACTGGCCCTAAGTGCCATCCTTATCGTGATGGGGTTCTGGCGAAGCACCAATGGCTTCTTACGCCACGCCTATACCGCTAACGTCGCCATGATGTGCGCTGGCTTTATGCTGGTCGGTTATCAGCTCACCGGCTATTTCATCGCCTAATTCAGGAGAGACCCAAATGTACAATACCGATCTTCCTACCCGTGCTGAGTTACCTTCGACGGGTAAATTACTTCGATCTACGTTGCTGGCGGCGGTAATAGCTATTGCCCTGTTGGTCACCGTGGTGCTGCCCGCAGAGTATGCCATCGACCCCACCGGCGCGGGCCGCTTGTTGGGGCTGACCGAGATGGGTGAAATCAAGGCCCAACTGGCCGAGGAGGCCGAGCTTGACCAGGCTAATGACGAAGCCGCTGCCATGCAGGCATCACAACCCACTGCACCTCAAGAATCAGCAAGTGATAACCAGCCCACGGCTGCAAACACTGCTGCTCAACAAGCATCAGATGTAGAGCCGGAGCAAGTAGCCTCCTCGGTATCTGACCAAGAGATGGTGCAGCCCGAGGCTAGCTTAGCGCTTGCTGACGCTTTGGCCGCTGAGGAGGCAGCCTCCCAGGCAACTGAAGAAGCTGCCACATGGGGCGATGAAGTGAGCTTCACCCTCACACCGGGCGAGGGCACCGAGTACAAGCTGACGATGGAAGAAGGCGCTGTCGCGACATTCGCTTGGGCTTCCGATGGGGGGCCACTTAATTTCGACACACACGGTGACGGAAATGGCAACTCGATTAGCTATGAGAAAGGACGCGGCGTGCCCGAAGATGAGGGTGAACTGGAAGCCGCGTTCACCGGTAACCACGGTTGGTTCTTTCGTAATCGCAATGATAACGACGTGACCGTGATGTTGCGTGTTGGAGGGGACTATGGGGAGCTGAATAAGGTTCTCTAAAGCAGTGGCCCCTAGCGCTCTCCTGAGCGTTAGGGGCCTTTGCCATCAGCGTCGCTACATTGATGGGGAAACCGTCTACAGAATTAGATGAGATAGTGGTCGTTGGGTTATCTGATTTAATATAATATTTAGGCATATATGCGAAATATCTGAAAGTCTTCTATTGGCCGGTTAGCGACGGTCTGATTCCTACCATCGCTATACAAACGGGACTATCCGGTATTACTGGCGACGATCGGCTACCTCCGAGTCAGCTCTAGCGAACAAAGCACCCAATCTCAACTTAGCGAGATTGCGAATCGACAAAATGTCGAATGTTGGTCATATGCTCATGCATCTGAAGCTTCTGCTAGCTCAGGAATTTGAAACACTCTATCTCCCATCGAATATCTCAATTCATCTGTCGAAAATTTATGCCATCTGATTTAGAATATTGGTTATGAAGATTTTGATTTGTTATTTATTTATAACTTTTATTTTAATGGTGGTTTATGAAGCCTAAAGAAAAGATGGATTTGAACAAGCTTTATAAAAAAATAAGGGCTAACGCTGGGAGAGCTGTTTGTGATTATTCTATGATTGAAGATGGTGACAAAGTAATGGCTGCCATAAGTGGTGGCAAAGATTCATTTGTTATGCTTGATACTCTGTTGTATTTGAAGAGAGTAGCACCGATTAATTTTGATGTGGTCGCTGTGAATCTCGACCAAAAACAACCCGGTTTTCCGGAGCATGTTCTTCCTGGCTTCTTCAAAAAGAATAATATTGATTATTATATTATGGATAAGGATACATATTCAATTGTTAAAGAGAAAACTCCTGAAGGGAAAACTACTTGTTCACTTTGTTCGAGACTTAGAAGGGGTTCTCTATATGGGTTTGCTGAGGAGATTGGGGCTACAAAAATAGCTCTTGGCCATCACATGGATGACATTGTAGAAACTCTTTTTTTGAATATGTTTTTTAACGGTAAGTTAAAGGCAATGCCTCCTAAGCTGCTAAGTGATGATCGAAGAAATATTGTAATAAGACCGCTTTCTTATTGTCGTGAGAAAGATATTGCTAAGCTGGCATCAATTGTAGAATTTCCAATTATTCCATGTAATCTTTGTGGTTCTCAGGAGAACTTACAAAGACAGAATATAAAAAACATGTTGGCAGGCTGGGAAAAACAAAAAGCGGGTTGTATTGAAAACATATTTAACGGTATCCAGAATGTAAGTCCAAGCCAACTAGCTGACTTAAATCTTTTCGATTTCCACAATCTCGATATCGACAGGTCTAGTAAAGTCATCTCGAACCATACTGGCAGTGTAGATGTTTCTTCGACCAATTTTATAGAAGCAATCAACCTATGATTTTGTAAAGAATACATTGGTGTATCTGGGCTGTCTTTGGTTATATTTTGATCAACTGCATTTGCTTAAAGCTTTTTTTTACAAAAAATGAATTTTTTGTATGGCTTGTGTTTGTTTTCTTTAGAAGAAAGAAAATTAAGTGACTGTATTGTAATGCTTTACTCACTCACTCTTCCTCTTTTAAAAAATTTGGCATATAAGGCACCTTAAAAGCCATGCCACCGAAGCTGCTCTCGGATGATGGTAAAAACATCGTGATTCGCCCGCTGGCCTACTGCAAAGAGGCGGATATTGCGGAGTTTTCGAGGCTGATGGAGTTTCCGATCATTCCCTGCAACCTGTGCGGCTCTCAGCCCAATATGCAGCGCCAGGTTGTCAAAGAGATGCTGGCGGAGTGGGATAAAAAACACCCCGGCCGGTTGGAAAGTATGTTCAAAGCGGTGACCAACGTTGCCCCTTCGCAGCTTGCCGACCGTGAGCTGTTTGATTTTGCCGGTCTGGAAGCGAAGCAGGCCGCATTGATGGAAGGGCGCATTCAGGCGTTTAACGTGAGTTAACCGCCTGGGCTTCCTCTTCCGCCAGGGTGATGAGGCGCTGCATATCCAAAATATTGACCTCGCGCCCGGAGACGGCCACCACGTTTTGCTGCTGAAAGCGGCTAAGAATACGGCTAACCGTCTCCACCGCGAGGCCTAGATAGTTGCCCATATCTGCCCGTGACATGGAAAGCCGGAAGCTATAGGGGGAGTAGCCCCGGCGCCGAAAACGGTCAGAAAGTGTAATCAAAAAGCTGGCCAGCCGCTGATCGGCAGTTTTGCGTGACAGTAAACGCATCATCCGCCGGTCGTCTCGTAGTTCCTTGCTCATGCTGCGGTAAAGCTGGCCGCGCAGTTCGGGCAGCTCCTCGGAGAGCGAGTCCAAACGGTCAAACGGAATTTCGCATACCGTGGTGGTTTCCAGGGCAATCACGGTGCCGGGGTAGTGTTCTTCGTCAATCCCATCCAGACCCACCAGCTCGCTGGGTAGAAAGAAATTGGTGAGCTGGTCGTTGCCATTCCCTTCGCTAGTCACCTGCTTCAAGCTGCCAGAGCGCACCGCGTAAACGCTGGTGAAAGGATCTCCTTGGCGAAACAGCCGCTCGCCTTTTTTCAACGGCGAGCGGCGGCGGATAATCGCATCGAACTGGCTCATATCCTCAAGCTCTAGGGCAAGCGGTAGGCACAGCGAGCTTAGGCTACAGGTTTGGCAGCGCGCCTCTTGCAGCAGTGAACGTCGTTGGCTGGCAGGATATGACATGTGGTGCTCCCTTTTTATTAGCCATCATAGGCGCAGGGGGTAGGTGTCTCGATACGCTTATAAAATCTTCGAGTAGCGTTGGTTGCCCTGATGTTGCAGGTGATTATCGAAGGCCATGGCTAAGTGCCGAATCAACAGCCGTCCGGTGGGCGTAGCTTGTAAATAGAGGCCTTGGCGCACTAGCAGGCCATCCTGCTCGGCGGTTTTCAACCGTTCAAG
The DNA here is from genome assembly GCF_056857535.1 of Vreelandella sp. L-25. NCBI lineage: Bacteria > Pseudomonadati > Pseudomonadota > Gammaproteobacteria > Oceanospirillales > Halomonadaceae > Vreelandella > Vreelandella sp. L-25. Next base: position 75,222 of record NZ_JBSXNH010000057.1, on the reverse strand, counting down.
AGCGGTTGAAAAGTAGTCAGCGGCATTTATCTGCCAACGCTGGCCTATTGCTTCAAGGTCAATGGCCATATCGCACATTAAGCGCTCAATCACCTCTCTGCGCATTAGGTCATCCTTATTTAAGAGTAACCCTTTTACAGTCGCTAGCCTACCTTCATCTAAGGCAGCTTCATAGTGGGACAGCTGAGTGGGGTTTTGTGCGTAAACGTCGTCTACCCGAGAAATAGCCGACACCCCCAAACCAATCAAGTCGCACTGGGAATGGCTTGAGTAGCCCTGGAAGTTGCGCTGCAGCGTACCGTAGCGCTGTGCCTGAGCCAAGCTGTCCTCTGGGCGAGCAAAGTGATCCATACCAATATGTACATAACCCGCTTGGGTCAGCATCTCAATAGTGGTACGCAAAATAGCCAGTTTTTCATCCGCGCTGGGCAGGTCGGCTTCATTAATACGCCGTTGGGGCGCAAAGCGGGTTGGCATATGGGCATAGTTAAAGACCGACAGCCGTGCCGGGCTCAGTTCAATCACTTGGCTTAGGGTATCAGCGAAGCTTTGCTCGGTTTGAAAAGGCAGGCCATAAATTAAATCGAGGTTGAGCGAGCGAAAACCAAGCCGGTGCGCTTCATCCATCAAGGTTTCAGTGAGCACCCGTGGCTGCACGCGATTAATCGCTGCCTGCACCTGTGGGTTGAGATCCTGAACGCCCAGGCTTAAGCGATTAAAGCCCAGCGACTGCAGGTGGCGCAGGGTAAAGACATCCGCTTCGCGTGGGTCAATTTCAATAGCGTAGTCGCGGTCCGGTGCGCTCGATAAGCCAAACCGTGCATCCAGGCGGTCTATTAAATCGCTCATCTGCGCCAGGGTTAAGAACGTCGGCGTGCCGCCGCCCCAATGCAGCTGCTGCACTGGCCGCTTTGTATCAAGATGCCGGGAGGTCAGCACCATTTCTCGATCCAGCCGAGACAAGTAGGGCTCGGCGAGGGCGGTATTTTTCGTGGCGATTTTATTGCACGCGCAGTAAAAACAGATTTTGCGACAAAAGGGCACATGAACATAAAGCGAGAGCGGCTTTTGGCTGGCATTGCTGCGCTCAAGCGCCTGGGTCATATCGTCAGCGGTGAACTGGTCGTGAAACGAGAGTGCTGTAGGGTATGAGGTGTAGCGAGGGCCGCTGGTGTCGTAGCGGCGTATCAGGGCGTCATCCCAGGCGGTGGCCTCAACCGCTGCGGAAATAGGGTGAGCGAGAGCAGCAGTGGCATGAACGGGCATAAGGAGCGCTCCTAAGTAGCAGGGCAAAGCAAGAACCGATCAACATAAGCGACGAGCTTCGCAGCTCGAACGCGTGTTGGAATGCTACGTCAGCGTAGAAGGGAAAGCGTTGAGCTATATCAAGCGATAGGATGTTTATATTGAGTATTGTCTAGAGGAGTTTGATGGGTAAGCTCTTAATGCCCGGCATGGGGCATCAGCGCCCAAAGCTGCCACAGGGCAAAACCGATAATCGTCAGCGCCGCAAGGCTACGAGTCGCCGGGTGACGAATTAACTGGCTGAGCTGGCGGGCGGCCAGACCCGTGGCTAACAGGGCAGGCAGCGTTCCCAGGCCGAAGGCCCCCATCAATAGCGCCCCTTGTAGCGGGTCGGCGATGGCCAAGCTCCAGGCGAGCATCGAGTACACCAGCCCACAAGGCAGCCAGCCCCACAGGGCACCGAGCGCAAAGGCTTGCGGCAGGTGAACCACGGGCATCAAACGCCGCCCGACGGGTTCGATGAAGCGCCATAGCCTGCGCCCCACGGCTTCGACTTTCAATAGCCCTTTCCACCAGTTGGCGATATACAGCGCCATTAGGATCAGCATCACCGCCGCGACGACCTGCAGCGCGATACGCACCTGAGGTGACAGTGAGACTAAGGTGCCGAGCGCGGCCACCAAGGCCCCTGCCGTCATATAGCTCAGGATACGGCCCGTGTTATAGCTGAGCAGCAATCCCCCCATGCGAGCTGGGTGGCGCATGCTGGGCGGCACGGCAAAGGTGAGCGCACTCATGATGCCGCCGCACATGCCAATGCAGTGAGCACCCCCCATCAGGCCAAACACAAACGCCGCCATCAACGGCGGCAGGTCAAGTCCGGTCGGGTTCACGGCGGTGGCTCACGGTCACGGGGTGGCTTGGTACCTTTTTTGCGCTCGGCGCGCTGTTCGGGGGTGAGATCGTTCTCATCGTCGTCGAACAGAATGCGATGGGCAGGGCCTTCCAAGTCGTCGAACTGGTCATTCTTCACGGCCCAGAAGAACGCCCACACTGCCAGCCCCAACAGAATCAGCGACAGCGGAATCAGTAGGTAGAGAATGGTCATACGGTCACCGGTGTGGCTGGGGCTATCTGAGGAGCGGGTGAGGTACGCCAGCGCGTGAGGCGCAGCGCATTACCTACCACGAAGAGAGAGCTTAGCGACATACCGATCGCCGCCAACCAAGGCGGTACCAGCCCCATCGCGGCCAGGGGAAGCGCAGAGAAGTTATAGCAAACCGACCAAATCATATTTTGGCACATGATGCGCCGAGTGGCGCTGGCAATCTCGATGGCCTCGAAAATACGCATTAAGCGTGGGCTGAGCAAGACCGCATCGGCCCGAGTGCGTGCCAAGTCGGTGGCGCCATTCATGGCAATGGCCACATCGGCACCGGCGAGCACCGGTACATCGTTAATGCCGTCGCCAATCATGACCACACGTTCGCCCTGCGCCTGCAGCTCACGCAGCCGCTCCAGCTTGCCCTCTGGTGATTTGCCCGCGTGCCAGGTGGTGATGTTGAGCTGCTCGGCTAAGCTCTCTACGGCTTCCTGCGTATCGCCTGACAGTAACTCAACGTTAAGCCCTCTGGCCTGCAGGGCGGCTACGGTTTGCGCAGCATCTTCACGGATACCGTCGTGGAGCTTAAACCAGGCCCGCGGGGCGCTATCTTCACTCAGCAGCAGCCACTGCCCGGCGCTGGGCGGCGTGAGTGGCTCGGTCGTTGCAAAATCGGGCTTGCCCAAGCGCCACGTTGTGCCGTTAAGCACGCCTTCTAGCCCGCTGCCGGTGACGCTTTTCACCTGACGCGCCTGCAGTGTGGCATCGCGGAACGGGCGAAACGCGCGGGCAATGGGATGCTCGGAGTGGGCTTCCAGTGCGGCGGCAATGGCCCGTAGCTGTTCGCTACTTTGCTCGTTTAACGGGCAGGTTTGGGTGAGCTGCATCTCGCCACGGGTGAGCGTGCCGGTTTTGTCAAAAATCACCCGCGTGGCGTTAGAAAGTGATTCGATGGCATCGGCGCGGGTGATCAGCACGCCACGCTGGCGCAGTTGCCCATGCCCTGCCGTGAGAGCCGTTGGGGTGGCGAGTGCCAGCGCACAGGGGCAGGTCACCACTAGAACGGAGAGCAGCACCCAAAGCATGCGGGAAGGGTCGATAAACCACCACGCCACGGTCACGCAAGCAGTGACCACCAGCAGGCGCAGTACGAACAGGTGCGCCATGCGCGCCGCCATTTGCGCCAAGCGCGGGCGGCTGGCAAAGGCGCGGTCGGTCAAATCGACGATGCCCGCCACGCGTGCATGGTGGCCTGCATGAGTCACCCGCACCGTGAGCGGATTCTCCATGTTTTGGCTGCCACCTACCACCTGTTCGCCCACACGGCGGGTGACGGGCAGGTACTCGCCGGTCAGCATCGACTCGTCCAGGCTAGACTCGCCATCTTCGATAATACCGTCGGCGGGGACGCCGTGGCCGGGCTTGATAAGTACGCGGTCGCCGGGGGCAAGCTCGCTAGCGGGCAGAATGCGTTCGCTGCCGTCAGCTTCCAGCCGTGTAGCAGAGACCGGTAGTACGCCACTAAGCGCATTGCCGCTATGGCCGCTGCGTCGCCTAGCGCGCCCTTCCACGTAGCGGCCAAACAGTAGGAAGAAGGTGAACATGGCGACCGAGTCAAAATAGACCTCTCCCACGTTAAACAGCACCGCGTAGCTACTGGCGAAATAAGCCCCACCAATGGCGAGTGAAACAGGCACATCCATGCCTAGCACGCCCGTTTTTAGGTCGCGCAGGGCGTTACGGAAGAATGGCTGCGCTGAAAAGAACACCACCGGCGTTGCCAGAGCGAACGAGAGCCAGTGAAACAGCGCAAAGAAGTCTTCACTGAGTTCCCCAGGCCCCGACACATAAATGGGGATGGAGAACATCATGACCTGCATCATCCCGACCGCCGCCACTATTAAGCGGCGCACATTCATGCGCTCTTCATGCTGCAGCCGCGTCTGGGCTTGGTCGGGTTCATAGGGCTGAGCATCGTAACCAATCGCGGCAAGTTCAGCGAATAGCTGCGATAGCTTTACTACGTTTGGGGCCCAGGAAACCCGCAGGCGGTGATGGGTCAGGTTGACTGCGCTAGAGACAACGCCTTCAAGCGCGTTCAAGCGGTGCTCGATGAGCCACGCGCAGGCGGCACAGGTAATCCCTTCTACAGCCAGCGTTGCCCTGACGTGGCCCTCATCGCCGTCTGGGTGAACGAACTGCGCCTGCAGCCCTGGATCGTCAAACACCGACCAAGTATCCGCTTTTGCAGCTTGACGCTCATCGGGGCGCTCGGGCAGTTCGGTACGGTAGCGGTAGTAGCTCTCTAAGCCGCCGTCGACGATGGCGTGTGCTACGGCTTCACAGCCGGGGCAACACAATGACTGGGGCGTGTCGTCCACCACGATTTGCCACGGTGCGCCGTCGGGCACCGGGCTGCCGCAGTGGTAGCAGCTTAGCGCTTTAGTGCTCATTCGCTCTCTGACCGCCCTCCGGGCAGAAGGGCAACGCTCGTTTCATTGGGGAAGCGGGCTTCGCCGATCAGGCGCCACTCGGCGTCATCGCCTTGCACGGGCTGAATCTGTAGGTACCAGCGGTAGCGCAAATTATCCGGCCCCTGAGTGATATAGCGGCCTTCGCGCACGTGTTCTAGTACGAAGGATTGATCACGGTCATCTTCGGTGGGGAAGATGAGGTCCAAATAGAGTTTATCCGGACGAGCATCGCCAGCAAGGTCGATCACAATATCGCTAGTCAGTGGGTCGATGCGCAGGTCGGCGCTCAAATTGAGTTCGCGCGCGCGCTCCTGCTTCGCCAGCACCATGTTAATAGCTTTACCGTGCTCGTAGTAATCCTCCTGGACCACCATGCCGTCGTAGCTCTTGATCGACATGATGGCGAAGCCAGTACTAAATAGGATGGACGAAAACAGCAGCCCTAGTAAAAACCACGGCCAAAACTGTTTGTACCAGGGCGGAATCGAGGTGTCTGACATGACGCATTTATCTCCTAATGTCGCTCAAGAACCGCGTTTCGCGGGTCTGGCGAATTTGCTCATCTTGCTGCGCCTGCAGCGTAAACGTAATCGCGTGGCTGGGCTCGCTTAACGACGCTGGGTCGGCCAGTACGGTAATCACCTGAGTGCGTGATTCACCCGCAGGTACACGCAGCGAGGTGTTATCCAACTGCAAATTAGGTAAGCCTGCCGCGCTAATATCATAGGTGTGATCTTGGGAGTCCAGGTTGCGCACAGTCAGGCTGTAGACGTTGCTGATCTGCCCGTCACGGGTCATTTGGTAGAGCTGAGTACGCTCGCGCTCAGCGTCAAAGCTCATCGGCGTACGGTCATTAACTGCCCAGGCAAAAGTCGCTATCATCACCACCAAAGCAACGAAATAGCCAATCAAGCGCGGGCGAAGAATATGACTTTTCTTGCCTTCCAGCGCGTTCTCGGTGGTGTAGCGAATAAGTCCTCTGGGGTAGCCCATTTTATCCATTACGCTATCGCAGGCATCGATACAGGCGGCGCAGGTAATGCATTCGTACTGCAGCCCGTCGCGGATATCGATGCCGGTCGGGCAGACCTGGACACACAGCTCGCAGTCGATACAGTCACCCAGGCCCGCTTCTCGGACCTCGGCATGGCTGAGCGATTTCTTGCGGTGGCCGCGGGGTTCGCCGCGGGCGTCGTCGTAAGAAACGATCAGCGTATCGCGATCGAACATCACCGACTGGAAGCGAGCATAGGGGCACATGTAAATGCACACCTGCTCACGCAGCCAGCCGGCGTTGAGGTAGGTAAAAACTAAAAAGAAACCTACCCAAAAATAGGACCAGCCATGGGCTTCTAGCGTGGGAAGCTCCTGGACCAGGTCACGAATCGGCGTAAAGTAGCCGACGAACGTCACGCCGGTGGCCAGGGCAATCAGCAGCCAAGCAGCGTGTTTTGCCCCCTTGCGCCAGGCTTTGTTGGCAGTCATCGGCTGATTATCCAGCTTTATGCGCTGATTGCGCGAGCCTTCGATGCGGTGCTCAAGCCAAATGAATAAAAATGTCCAAACGCTCTGCGGGCAGGTGTAGCCACACCAGACACGCCCCGCAAACACGGTGATGAAAAACAGCCCAAAGGCGCAAATGATCAGCAGCCACGAGAGAAGGATGAACTCCTGCGGGTAGAACGTGGCCGAAAAAATGTGGAATTCACGGCCCGGTAGATCAAACCACACGGCAGGGCGGTCGCCCCAGTTCAGCCAGGGGAGCAAAAAGAAGCCCATCATTAGCGCCCAGTTCGCGCTGCGTCGTACCTTTTGAAACAGCCCTTTGATCTCCCGCACGTAGATATGCCGCCGCTTGGCGTACATCTCTTGCGTGGTGGTGTCTCCCGGCGTGTGGTGCCCAACGGTTGGCGGCGTAATATCGTGGCTAGGTATTTTTTCCATGGCGGTGATCGCAGCTCAATAGGCAGGAGTGGACGATAGCCTGGCTCACGCAACCTTCATTGGTGAAGGAGATCGCGTCGCTGTATGTCGAATCGCTATACACACATTGCTAAACAATAGTGTAACGGATAGCCGGGTGGCTGAGCGGATGCTGGATGTAGAAAGGGTGCGGTATGTAACCGCACCCCTTCGTACACGCTGGCGTTAAACGCCTATCAACGGGGTTAGTCGTTGAAACGTAGGCTGTACACGTAAGCGGCCACGAGGTGAACACGCTCTTCACCAATGTAGGCTGCCTGGGCAGGCATGTGGCCATTACGACCGTTACGCAGCGTTTGGCGAATGGAGTCGTCAACGCCCTGGCCGGGTGCTAGGTAGAGCCACACGTCGTCGGTCAGGTTAGGCGCACCAAGTGCGATATTGCCTGTTCCGCTGGGGGTGTGACACGCCGCACACGCTGCCAGGAAGGTGCTTTCACCGCTGGCGGCACGCTCTGCATCATGCTCTTCACCGGAGAGCGACAGTACGTACTGAGTCAGGTTTTCGATATTGTTCTCACCGAGCTGCTGCCAGGACGGCATCAGACCGTTACGGCCATTGTTCAGCGTGGTCAGAATGTTTTCCGGTTCACCGCCGTAGAGCCAGTCGTCGTCGGTCAGGTTGGGGAAGCCGTAGCCGCCCTGGGCATTCGAGCCATGACATACGGCGCAGTTGTTCAAGAAGATACGCTCTGCCACCTGCATGGCTTCGGCATCCTGCGCGAGGTCTGGAATCGGCACTTCCTGGTACTGGGCAAAGATCGGCGTGAAGCGGTCTTCCGCGTCGGCCACTTCCTCTTCCCACTGGCTCTCCTGGGACCAGCCCAGTATGCCTGCGTAGTTGCCCAGGCCTGGGTAGAGCACCAGATAGCCAAGGGCAAATACGACGGTCAGGATAAAGAGCTTAAACCACCACTGCGGAAGCGGGTTGTCATACTCTTCAATGCCGTCAGCCGCGTGGCCAGTGGTTTCGATATTGCCATCAGCATCTGGGGTTTTGTCGGTCCGGCGGTTGGCTAACAAAATCCAAACGCTCAGAGCGATCGTGCCCAGCGTGACGACAATAATCCAGGCGCTCCAGAAGCTGGATAGGGAGTCACCCCATAAATTATTCATCTATTCTTATCTCCCCTGTCGTGGCGGGAATCCGCTTCGTGTTCTGTCGAAGCATGCTTGTCACGGGTCGGCTTCTCATCATCGTCGGCAAAGGGCAAGTTAGCCGCTTCGTCGAAGTCTGGCTTGCGACGCTTGGAGTAGGCCCAGAAAAAGATACCGATAAAAGCGACGATCAAAATCAGCGTGATAAGGCCGCGGAAAGTTCCCGTATCCATAACTTAACGAGTGCCCTCGAGCACGGTTCCTAGCTGTTGTAGATAGGCCACCAGCGCAGTGATTTCCTGCTGGCCGCGTACTTCGGCGGTGGCGTTGGCGATATCTTCATCGGTGTAGGGAACGCCCAGCTGACGCAGCACACGCATCTTGCGCGGTGTCGCTTCGCCATCCAGGGTGCGCTCGAACAGCCAGGGGTAAGCCGGCATGATGGACTCGGGCACGACATCGCGCGGGTTGTACATGTGGGCACGGTGCCAATCATCACTGTAACGACCACCAACACGCGCCAAGTCAGGCCCGGTACGCTTGGAGCCCCACAAGAAGTTGTACTCATACACCTGCTCGCCCGCTACGTTGTAGTGGCCGTAGCGCTCGGTTTCTGCGCGGAAGGGGCGCACCATCTGGGAGTGGCAGCCTACACAGCCTTCACGACGGTAAATATCACGCCCTTCAAGCTCCAGGGCGGTTAAGGGGCGTAGCCCCTCAACTGGCTCGGTAGTCTGCTTTTGAAAGAACAGCGGTACCACTTCGGCCAAACCACCGAAGCTGATCACAACCAGGATCAACACGGCGAGTAGGCCAACGTTCTTTTCAACAATCTCGTGTTTCATTGGTCTTAGCTTCCCCGGTTTAAGCGGCTTGCGGCGCAGTGAGGCCGATGGCTTCGCGACGCTTCACGGTCATGTACACGTTGAACGCCATAATCAGCATGCCGGTTACCCAGAAAAGGCCGCCAATCATGCGGACAATGTAGCCGGGGCCGCTGGCTTCAACAGACTCCACGAAGGTGTACATCAGCGTGCCGTCAGCATTGATTGCACGCCACATCAGGCCTTGCATGATGCCGTTGACCCACATCGCAGCGATGTACAGTACGGTACCGATGGTGGCCAGCCAGAAGTGCACGGCGATCAGGCTGACGGAGTACATTTCGGTGCGACCGAAGACCCGCGGGATCAGGTGGTACATGGAGCCGATGGTGATCATGGCTACCCAGCCAAGTGCGCCAGCGTGTACGTGCCCAATGGTCCAGTCGGTGTAGTGCGACAGCGCGTTGACGGTCTTGATCGCCATCATCGGGCCTTCAAAGGTCGACATGCCGTAGAACGACAGAGCTACTACCAGGAAGCGCAGCGTTGGGTCGGTGCGCAGCTTATGCCAAGCGCCTGACAGGGTCATCATGCCGTTGATCATGCCACCCCAGGAAGGTGCCAGCAGAATGATCGACATAATCATACCCAGTGACTGCGCCCAGTTGGGTAGCGCGGTGTAGTGCAGGTGGTGAGGACCTGCCCACATATAGATCATGATCAACGCCCAGAAGTGGACGATAGACAGACGGTAGGAGTAGATCGGACGCTCTGCCTGCTTCGGTACGAAGTAGTACATCATGCCCAAGAAACCTGCGGTCAAGAAGAAGCCGACCGCATTATGGCCATACCACCACTGCACCATGGCGTCGACAGCACCTGCGTAAATCGAGGTGGAGTACATAGGCGTGACGGGAAGTGCGGCGTTATTAACAATGTGTAGAACGGCAACGGTCAGAATAAACGCAGCAAAGAACCAGTTCGCCACATAAATGTGCGACGTGGTGCGTTTCTTAATCGTCATTAAGAAAACGATCGCATAGCTGATCCATACTACTGCCAGCAGTATATTGATCGGCCACTCAAGCTCTGCGTACTCTTTAGTAGTGGTGTAGCCCAGCGGCAACGTTACTACTGCAGACAGGATGACCGCTTGCCACCCCCAAAAGGTAAACGCTGCGAGCTTGTCAGAGAACAGCCGTGTCTGACAGGTCCGCTGTACGACGTAGTAGGATGTCGCAAAAAGCGCTGAGCCACCAAAGGCGAAGATAACGGCGTTAGTATGTAACGGACGCAGGCGCCCGAAGCTAGTCCAAGGTAGGCCGAGGTTCAGCTGCGGCCAGACCAGTTGGGAGGCAAGGATAACGCCAAGCGCCATACCTACAATGCCCCACACAACGGTCATAATCGCGAACTGCCGAACCACCTTGTAATTGTAGGTCGGGTGTTCCAATGCTGTGCTCATTTCATGTTCCCATCGAACGCGGTTAGGGGGTAACCCGTGGCATTTTGCACGGATGCGGCCACCCGCTTGATGATGCAGGTCAAGATCCGGCCTAGATTCTATCGCAGCCGCGCCCTAAGCTGAACACGCCAATGGATGTAACGTTGAATTATTAGGAGGGCTGAGTGTCCTATTACGCTGATCTTGGGTTTGAGGCCATCACCCCAGAGGCGTTGCGTGAACGCACCGCCAGCCCCGCTGTTCAGCGGTTTCTCGTGGAGGGGGTTGGCCCGGTGAGCGTCTCGGGCATCCCCGAACTGGGGCGAATTCTGCTAGCCCATGGCGCCGGGGCAGGCCACCTATCCGAGTTTATGCGGCAATTTGCCGCGATGCTGGCCAGCGAGAGGCTACAAGTGTGGGCGATCGATTTCCCCTATATGCAGCAGATGAGCGAGGAAGCAAAGCGCCGGCCTCCGCCTCCCGTCAAGAAAACGCTGGAACACTTTGCCGCTTGGTATGACCTGCTGGCGTCATGCAGTGGTTCGCCTTTGTGGGTTGGGGGTAAATCCATGGGCGGGCGTGTGGCATCGCTGTTTGCCAGCCAGCATCGCTGTGCAGGTGTCATTGCGGCAGGCTATCCGTTTCACCCACCCAAAAAGCCCGACTCCCTTCGCACCGATCATTTTCCTGACATCTCTATGCCTATGCTGATTCTGCAAGGTGAGCGCGATCCGTTTGGCTCTCGTGAAGAGGTAGCCGACTACGCTTTACCTGACTCTCTTCACATTCATTGGCTAACCGATGGCGACCATGATTTTAAGCCGCGACGAAGTTCAGGAGTAAATCAGCAGGTTTTGATTGACGAAGCAGCTATAGTTGCGGCATCCTTCGTCCGCGCTCAGTAAGCGGTTGCCGCGGGAACGTGCAGTACGCTGGTTTAAATCAAAAATTTAAACACAACGTGTTGACATTCAAACAGGCTTCTGTAGAATGCAGCGCCACGTGACCAGCGGGTGGTTAGCTCAGTTGGGAGAGCACCAGCCTTACAAGCTGGGGGTCACTGGTTCGAACCCAGTACCACCCACCATTTATTTGGCGCCCTGGAAACGTGATGCAGTAACTGATGTATATGCGGACCGGTAGTTCAGTTGGTTAGAATGCCGGCCTGTCACGCCGGAGGTCGCGAGTTCGAGTCTCGTCCGGTCCGCCATCATCATCTTAGTCTGCAACTAGTTATCGCTATTCGGACCGGTAGTTCAGTCGGTTAGAATGCCGGCCTGTCACGCCGGAGGTCGCGAGTTCGAGTCTCGTCCGGTCCGCCACGATAACTTAATAAGTAGTTATATTGATAAGCGATAAGCTTTCAATATCCCGGGTGGTTAGCTCAGTTGGGAGAGCACCAGCCTTACAAGCTGGGGGTCACTGGTTCGAACCCAGTACCACCCACCATTCAGTTTCACATTTATGCGCCTCTGAACCGCTTAAATTGTCTGTTGAATGGTTATGTGTCTTACAGTGGACCGGTAGTTCAGTCGGTTAGAATGCCGGCCTGTCACGCCGGAGGTCGCGAGTTCGAGTCTCGTCCGGTCCGCCATTAAGCACTTGTCGGCAGTCATTAAGATAAAGCCGAAAAAATTCCAAAAAAGCCCGAATCATAGATTCGGGCTTTTTTATTGCGTGTACATAACACGCTAACAAGCAGCGTGCAGTCAATGCGCTGCACGCTGCTGTTACTTGCTTTTGTTACTGACTAGGTAAGCGTTAGGCGATCGCGCTGACGCCTGCTTTGGCAATTTGCACGTCTTGATCTGGCTTAACGCCAGAGATGCCAACAGCGCCGACGACTTGGCCATCCACGATGATCGGCACGCCGCCAGATAGCAGACCCTGTAGCGGCGCAGAGACAAACGCCGTGCGGCCACCGTTAATCATCTCTTCAAACACTTGGGTCTCTTTACGACCCAGGGCCGCGCTACGCGCTTTTTGGGTAGCGACATCGGCGCTGAACGGGGCAGCACCGTCTAAACGGCGCAGTGCCAGCAGGTGGCCGCCATCGTCGGTGACGGCGATGGTGACCGGCCAGCTGTTGTTGTCAGCTTCTTTCTGTGCAGCGTCGAGTACTTGGATAACGTCGGCTTGGCCTAAAACAGCTTTGGTTTGCATCAAAGGATCCTTCTTATCATAGGGATGAAAGCGCTGCGCCCAACCGTTAATACGTTGTGAAAGCGCAGCGAGTGTTCAGGGTTATACCAGGGCAGCGTCCACGACTTCTACCCAGTGGCGTACCGGCGTGCGGTTGGCACTGGCCAGATGCGTTTGACAGCCGATGTTGGCGGTCACAATCACCTCAGGGTTGCCTGCTTCTAGCGCATTCAGCTTGTTATCGCGCAGCTGAGTGGCGAGCTCTGGCTGTGTCACCGAGTAGGTGCCCGCCGAGCCGCAGCACAGGTGGGCATCTTTCACGGGCGTGAGTGCAAAGCCGAGTTTGCTAAGCACGCCTTCCACTGCGCCGTTGAGCTTCTGGGCGTGCTGCAGCGTGCAGGGGCAGTGGAACGCTAAACGCTGGTGCTCTTTAAGCTGCAGCGCTTCCAGCGGCTCGTCGCGTAGTATTTCGACGATATCCTTTGCCAGTGCGCTGACTTTTTTGGCCTTTTCAGCGTAGGCGGGGTCGTCCTTGAGCATGTCGGCATACTCTTTGACGAAGGCGCCGCAGCCGCTGGCGGTTTGCACGATGGCTTCCGCGCCCTGCTCGATTTGCGGCCACCAGGCATCAATATTGGCGCGCATCCGCTCGCGGCCCGCCTCTTGGGCATTGAGGTGAAAGTCGATAGCACCACAGCAGCCAGCTTCACTAATCGGTGTGACGCTAATGCCCAGACGGTCAAGCAGGCGCGCCGTGGCTGCATTGGTGTTGGGCGACAGGCCTGGCTGCACGCAGCCTTCCAGGATCAGCACCTTGCGGGCATGGCGCTGGCTGTCGGGTCGCTGGCCTGCATCGACCGGTGCGGGCGGCATTTTGCTACGCAGTTTGCCGGGCACTAGAGGCTTGAAGGTTTGCCCCAGGGCCAGCAGCGCTTTGAAGCGTTTCGGGTCGACCAGCATTTTGCGCAGCGCATAGCGCTGAGCGCGTTCTGCCGCTGAACGCGGCACACGACGGTCGATTTCCGCACGGCCAATATCCAGCAGCTTGTGATACTCCACGCCGGAGGGGCAGGTGGTTTCACAGTTGCGGCAGGTTAGGCAGCGGTCTAGGTGCAGGCGAGTCTCTTCGGTGACTTGGTCATCGTCATCGCGGCTCTCCAGCAGCTCTTTCATCAAGTAGATACGCCCGCGAGGCCCGTCTCGCTCATCGCCCAGCAACTGGTAAGTGGGGCAGGTGGCGTTACAAAAGCCACAGTGCACACAGGTACGTAGAATGCGCTCGGCTTCCTGAATATGCGGTTTTTGGCGGTCGGCATCGGTAAAGTGCGTCTGCATGTCAGCTCTCCTGATTAAAATGCCGCATAAAGACGACCAGGGTTGAAAATGCCGTGGGCATCCAGCTCGGCCTTCAGGTTGCGATGGTACTTCTCGACCACAGCATTCAGCGGAGTAAACGGTGACTCCGCGCCCCCTTGGGCATGCGGGGTGTAGCAGGTAGCGTGGCCACCGGCCTTCTGGCATTCATCGCGCAGCGTGTCTGCGAGTAGTGCGGTTTTCACCCAGCGCTGGCTGCCGCCCCAATCATAGAAGATATCGCTTTCATCAACGGCGAGCTCTAGCGCTGGGGTATGGGGCGGTAGCGAGAGGCGCCACAGTGCTTGCCCTTCGTTGAGGCTGAAAAAGCCATGCTGCTGGTCACGCAGCTGTTGCCAGAAATCCGCAGAGAGCGCTTCACCGCCCAGGCGCTCTTTCGTGGCCTTGACGGAGCTTTCACCGCCTTCCAGCCGAATAAACAGCTCACCTGCGTGCCATTCCGCAGCGGTAATAGGCAGCGGCTGGCGGCCAAGCTCAGAGAGCTTCGCTAAGGCATCTTGCAAGCTCATTTCAAGGCGCAGGCTGTGGCTGGCGGTGGGTATGGGCAGCACCTTAAACGAGATATCGGCCAGCACGCCCAGCGTGCCCTGGGCACCTGCCATCATGCGAGAAAGGTCATAGCCGGCCACGTTTTTCATGACTTCGCCGCCAAAGCGCAGCAGTTTGCCTTCCTGGGTGATCACCCGGGTGCCCAGCACGAAATCCCGTGCGGCACCTGCCCAAGGGCGGCGAGGGCCGGACATGCCGGTGGCCACCGCGCCGCCAATGGTGCTGGCGTCGCCAAAAATGGGCGGCTCGAAAGGCAGCATTTGATGTTTTTCTGCCAGTGCCGCGTTCAGCGCGCTCAGGCGGGTGCCTGCCCGTACCGTGACGACGAGTTCGATAGGGTCGTAAGAGACGATGCCGCTATGCGCTGCGACATTGAGTTCCGTGCCTTCCACCGGGCGGCCATAAAAGGCCCGGGTGTTGCCCGCTACAATGCGTAGCGGGGTGCGGTCGTGGTAGGCGCTACGAACCTGTTCGCACAGCTCATTGGCGATATCCTGGTCAGCGTGTATCGCTAGTTCGGTCATGGTCGATCCTTATAGCATCAGAAGCGTGGCAGTTCTGGATGCGGTAACTCGTTGTTATGCACATGCATCGCGCCAAATTCGGCACAGCGCGCCAGGGTGGGAATATTTTTCCCTGGGTTGAGCAGCCGTTTGGGGTCGAAGGCCGCTTTCAACGCGTGGAAGACCGTCAGCTCATCGGGCTGGAACTGGCTGCACATCTGGTTAATTTTTTCGCGACCTACGCCATGCTCGCCAGTAATCGAGCCACCGGCGGCCACGCACAGCTCCAGGATCTTGCCGCCTACGTCTTCCGCCAGGGCAAGCTGACCCTCTTTGTTGGCATCGAACAGGATCAGTGGGTGCATATTGCCGTCACCCGCGTGGAAGACGTTGGCCACGGGCAGGCCGCTCTCTTCTGAAAGTGCGGCAATGCCTTTCAACACGCGCGGCAGCTCGCGGCGGGGAATGGTGCCATCCATGCAGTAGTAGTCCGGTGACATGCGGCCTACGGCAGGGAAGGCATTCTTGCGTCCGGCCCAGAACTTGGCGCGCTCGGCTTCGTCCCGCGCCTGTTGAATGTTAGTGGCTCCGGCCTTTTCCAGTACGCGGCGCACGGTCTCGCAGTCGTCGTCCACGTCGGCTTCCACACCATCCAGCTCACAGAGCAGAATGGCTTCGGCTTCCACGGGGTAGCCTGCCTTGATGAAATCTTCGGCGGCTTTGATGGCGAGCTTATCCATCATTTCCAGGCCACCGGGGATAATGCCTGCGGCAATGATGTCGCCCACCGCGCGGCCCGCTTTTTCGATATCATCGAAGCTGGCCATCAGCACTTTGGCTGTTTCCGGCTTGGGCAGCAGCTTCACGGTGATTTCCGTGACCACTCCGAGCATGCCTTCTGAACCGTTCATCAGGGCCAAGAGATCAAAGCCGGGCGCATCCAGGGCTTCAGAGCCCAGCGTCATGTGCTCGCCTTCGATGGTCAGTACATCCACGCGCATGACGTTATGCACGGTGAGGCCGTACTTCAGGCAGTGCACACCGCCCGCATTTTCGGCGACGTTGCCGCCAATCGAGCAGGCGATTTGCGAAGAGGGGTCCGGGGCGTAGTAAAGCCCGTAAGGGGCGGCCGCCTCGGAAATGGCAAGGTTGCGCACCCCTGGTTGAACGCGGGCAATGCGCGCGTCGGGGTCAACGGTAATAATTTGGTTGAACCTCGACATGACCAGCAGCACGCCCTGCTCAAGCGGCAGCGCGCCGCCGGAAAGGCCGGTGCCTGCTCCCCGGGTCACCACGGGTACGCCCAGCGCATGGCAGCGCTTTAACAGGCCTTCGACCTGTTCCAGCGTTTCCGGCAAGGCCACCAACATCGGCAGCACGCGGTAAGCGGCTAAGCCATCGCACTCGAAAGGGCGTAAATCTTCTTCCCGATGCAGCAGCGTTAATGAGGGCACGGCGCCTTGTAGGTCGCTAAGCACCTCGGCTTTATCACGGCGGACGAGCTCACCATCAAGGCGCTCGTCGAATAGGATATTCATGGTAACTCCTATGGGTGAGGAGGATAGACAGCTATCTAATCACTTGATGGAAAATATTTCCATAATATGTGGGTGCTTTCGGAAGTATTTTTCATAAAGAGTTAGTGAGCGGTGGCTAAAACATTAGGCAATACCTTTTGATACAGTGCTGGGTAGCCCTAGGGCTACCCAGCGGGTGATGACCAATGAGGTAAAGAGGCCCTTTACATCAACGGGTCAGTAACACCAAGGACATAAAACGCGATCAGCGCGATAATGCCAGCAAAGACTAGGTAATAAATGGTTGGGATGATCGTTTTACGAATGGTAGTACCTTCGCGTCCCAAGAGACCAACGGTCGCTGATGCTGCCACCACGTTGTGAATTGCGATCATGTTACCTGCGGCAGCACCCACGGCTTGCAGTGCGACCATCATCGCCGTGGAGAGCCCCAGCGTTTCGGCCACGCTAAACTGGAACTCCGCCAGCATTAGGTTAGACACCGTGTTGGAGCCTGCAATAAAGGCGCCCATGGCCCCCACAGCGGGGGCAAAGAACGGGTAGATGCCGCCCACACCGTTAGCCACCGCTTGCGCCATCATGACGGGCATCGAGACCAGATCCGCGCCGTTGACGCCGGAGTTGATCAGGATACGTACCATCGGCACAGTGAAGATCAGGACGAAGCCCGCACCAAAAATGGTTTTGGTCGACTCGGATACTGCAGCGCTTAGCTGGCGCGGGTTCATGCGGTGCAGGAAGTAGGTCACCAGCACGACCGCTAGGATGATACCGCCGGGCAGGTAGAGAGGCTGGATGCCACCGCTAACACCGGCTTCACCAAAGATATTCGCCCAGTTCAGATTGATGGAGGTCAGCGCGGCTTTAAGCGGCTCGATGGTGCGTGAGGCCACCAAAAACAACGCGAGCAGTACGTAAGGTACCCAGCCTTTAAAGGTGGACATCGGTGCTTTACCGGCCACATCGTCAAGCTTGATTTGCAGGTTGCCGATCCACTCATCCGGCCAAGCGGTCGATTCTGGGAAGTCCCAGGTATCTTTGGGCAGCAGGAAGCCTTTACGTGCAGCAGGCACCACAATCGCTAAGCCCACCATCGCGCCAATCATGGAAGGGAATTCCGGCCCAAGCAGCACGCCCACCAGCATGTAAGGCACCACGAAAGAGACACCCGTGAAGATGGCGAATGGTGCAATCGAGAGCCCCTCTTTCCAAGAGCGGTTGGCACCGAAGAAGCGCACCATTACCAGTACGAGGATTAGCGGCATCAAAATACCCACGATACCGTGGGTGATCGCCACCGAACTGGTCACCTGCTGGAAAAACACGTCCCAAGTAGAGCCGTTCGCTTCTAGCTGCGCGGTAATGTCGGCACGGTTTAAGCCGCTACCCACACCCACCACAACAGGCGTACCCACGGCGCCAAACGACACTGGCGTGGATTGGATCATCATACCCACGACCACCGCCGCCAGAGCCGGGAAGCCCAGCGCTACCATTAGCGGGGCTGCAACGGCAGCAGGTGTGCCAAAACCAGACGCGCCTTCGATGAAGCAGCCAAACAGCCAAGCAACAATCAGCGCTTGTACACGGCGGTCAGGGCTGATGCCTGAAAAGCCGTTACGAATCGCGGTGATGCCGCCTGAGTGTTTAAGCGTGTTGAGCAGTAAGATCGCGCCGAAGATAATCCACAGCAGGCCAGCGGTCTGGATAAGCCCCTGTACGGTGGATGCCGCCACGCGGCTAAACGACATATCCCAGGCGGTTAGGCCAATAATGGCCGCCGTGAGGAAGACAATCGGCATCGCTATCTTGGCCGGGACTTTAAAGCCTACGAGCAAAATCCCGGCGAGCAACAGCGGCAGAAATGCCAGAAGAGCGAGTATAGTTTCATTCATGGGAGGAACGGCCCCTTGTTATTGATTTGGTGTGCTCCGCAGTAGCCAACTTGTCATTTCAATGATAGTTGGGTCAGCTTGAAAGATACGGTTAGGCGGGCTGAATGACTACATTGGAAAATTGGTCTTACCAGTGGTGGAGGGTAAATTGGCTTCTGAAGTAAGCGGTCGTTTTAATTTAAAGTATTGTTTTTTATGTGTTTTAAACTTTTAGGGAGCGTGCTCGCGACGCAGCGCCCATTAGACTAATAGACAGTGCAGTTGGTCTTAGAAAGAACGGTGCAGTTGTAAATGTCCCAAGGCTCCCTGTGCATGGCTTAATGGGCCAAGCGGGATTCGGTACTTGCGCTACTCATTACTTGTCTCAATGTAGTAGCGAGCTCAACTTGATGAAAGGAGTACGACCCAATGGCAATAACACTTTATGACCTGTGCGGCCGCGATGAGCGCCTACGCTTTTCTCCATACTGTTGGCGTGTGCGGATGGCGCTGGCCCATAAAGGGCTGGAGTACACCACCGTGGCTTGGCGCTTCCAGGAGAAAGACGTTCTCGCGTTTGCCGATTACGACAAAGTGCCTGTGCTGACCGATGGCGACAACGTGGTCACCGATAGCTTTGACATCATGTGCTACCTAGACCGAGCTTACCCGGAGGCCCCGGTGGTGGGCGAAGGGGTGAGCCTTCAGCGCTTAATGCTGTTTAAGCAGTTAGTAGAACGCAGCATTACCCCCGCGCTGTTTAAGATCGTCGCGTTAGATCTGTTAGCTGCCATCCATCCAGATGATCGTGATTACTTCCGCAAAACCCGTGAAGCACGCTTTGGTGCGACCATGGAAGCCGTCAACAACCCTGAACAGGGGCGGCAGATGTTGAAGCAGGCGCTGGTGCCGGTGAGTGCTCAACTGAAAGAGAGTCTGTTTTTAGATGGCGATGCACCCAGCGGTGCGGATTACCTGCTGTTTGGCAGCATGATGTGGGCCTACACCGTCTCGACTGAGATACTAGTAGACGAAAACGGCCCCGTCGCTGCGTGGTTTAAGCGTATGCTAGCAGTGCACGATTCAGTGGCAGGCAAAGCCATCACTGTTCGTGATCTATAATAGTTAAGGCGGCCACAAGCCGCCTACTACCCATAGGCAACACAAACGGCCTAGGCCGTTTGTGTGAAAGGAGATGGCAATGATTGACCTGTATTACTGGACAACCCCGAATGGCCATAAAATCTCCATCATGCTTGAAGAGGCAAAGCTGGCTTACCGTGTTAAGCCCGTTAACATTGGCCGCGGCGAGCAGTTTGACCCTGAGTTTCTAACCATTGCGCCCAATAACCGCATTCCCGCCATTGTGGACCACGCCCCTAAAGATGGCGGCCAACCCTTGTCGCTGTTTGAATCAGGCGCCATTTTGGAATATCTCGCCGATAAAACTGGCCAGTTTCTGCCAACAGAAGGGCGCGAGCGCTACGTGGTACTTCAGTGGCTTCACTGGCAAGTGGGCGGTCTTGGCCCTATGGCGGGCCAGAACCATCACTTTTGCCACTACGCACCGCAGAAAATTGAGTACGCCATAGAGCGCTATATACGCGAGACCAACCGGCTCTACAGCGTGCTGGATCAACGGCTCTCTCAGCAGCATTATGTTGGCGGCGACCGCTACTCCATTGCCGATATGGCGATCTACCCCTGGATTGTGCCCTGGGAGAAGCAGCGTCAAACCTTGGAAGAGTTCCCCGATCTTGAACGCTGGTTTGAAGAGGTATCGCAACGTCCAGCGGTGCGTAAAGCGTATTCACTAGTGGAGGATGTGAATCCACAAGCGGGTGTCACAATGGATGCTGAAGCCCGTAAGCATCTGTTTGGAAACCGTTAATGAAACGGCCTTTTCTGGCCTCTGAGTGCGCGACAGCATGGCAAGCGCAGCATGTTTAAAAATCATGTTGCGCCGCACAAAAAGCGCTGCTAGCTTTGTGGGTAGCAACGGCAAACGCCCACTACCGGCCTGCCTCGGCGCGGGTCGAATCGCTAGCTCACTCAAGGAGATTGCGTGATGAACAAGGCCGCAGAGAAAACCAGTCAGCAGTTCGAGTCGGTATTCGTGTCCCCCATGCGTTCCTACACGTTGGCGGCACTGAACTACTACGAGCAGCTGGTCGGCGCGCAGATGGATGCAGCCCGTGCCTACTCCGACATGACCATTGCCCAAGCGCGCACGTGGTTAGACGTAAAAGACGCGGACAGCTTCAAAAAAGCGATGGAGAGCCAGCAAAAAACTGCTGCCGATCTGATGGAGCGCATGAAAGGCGACTCTGAAAAAGTCACTTCTATCAGCCAGAGCTTCATGCAAGACAGCCAGAAAATGGCCGAAGAAACGACCAAGAAAGCGGTAGAGACTGCCAAGCAGTAATTATCCCGCTTGAGTGAAAAAAATGCCGCGCCCAGAACCGAATCTGGGCGCGGCATTTTTGTCGAGATGACGTAAAGATTACCGTGATGCTTCGTCAGCACGGGCCCGAAGCCGGAAGCGTGCAATACGAATAATTTGTTGAATCGCGGTTTCACGCTCTTGTGCCAAGCCGTTCTCCAAACGCTCTTCGAATGCCGCGAGGATGTCGTAGCGGTTCAGCCCTTTCACCGCAATGACGAACGGAAAGCCAAACTTCTCTTTATAGGCCGCATTGAGCTGCTCAAAGCGGGAAAATTCCTCGGGCGAGCACTGGTCGAGCCCTGCGCCTGCCTGCTCGCTGGTGGAGTCGTGCGTTAACTCTCCCGCCAGTGCGGCCTTACCCGCTAGATCGGGGTGGACCCGAATAACGGCAATCTGCTGCTCGGGCGTTGCCTGACGCAGCATTAAACCCATCAGTTCGGCTAGCGCGTCAGGGTTGTCATGTTTAGGACGCAGGCCCTGGTGCCAAGCGGCTTCTGCCACCCAGGGCGAGTGCTCATATACATCGCCATAGTGGGCGACGAAGTCTTCCAGGCTGCATTGGCTGGGGGCAGGGGATAATGTGAGTGGGGTAGCAGTCGACACAAAAACTCTCCAGGCGTGCGAAAAGGGAAATGCTGTATACAATAAATAGCATCAACGGTACTCTTTGACCAATAGGTCAAGCCCTACACATACCCTCCATCCATAACACCAACAACCCCGCCAATGTAAGGAGTGACGATGGGACGCTTAACTACCCACGTGCTGGATACCGCCAAAGGACAGCCCGGCCAAGGCATTACCATTGAGGTTTTTCGGCTAGCGGACGGCAGCCGCGAGCATTTAGGCACCACCGTCACTAATAGCGATGGCCGCTGCGATGCCCCCATTTTAAAAGGCGATGCGCTAATGCCAGGCGAGTATGAGCTTGTGTTCCACGCTGGAAACTATCTGCGCGCTCAAGGGGTAGAAGCCGCTGAACCGCGCTTTTTAGACGTTATTCCGCTGCGCTTCGGCGTGGCCGATGCAAGCCAGCACTATCATGTACCGTTGCTGCTTTCGCCCTACGGCTACTCCACTTACCGTGGTAGCTAAGAGGACTAGGCATGCAAGCGTATATCATCGAGTTTGTGAATCTACTGCTGCGCTGGTTACACGTGATCGCAGCGATTGCATGGATCGGCGAGTCGATCTACTTCGTAATGCTGGATAATGGCCTGCGCACTCCCAAAGCCGCTGAAGATCGTGAAAAGGGTGTTTTTGGCGAGATGTGGGCTGTGCATGGTGGCGGTTTCTATCATAACCAGAAATACGCCACGGCCCCCGCCAAGCTGCCCAACGACCTGCACTGGTCATTCTGGAAAGCCTACACGACGTGGCTATCGGGTTTTGCGCTGTTCGTCATTCTCTACATGGTGAACCCCGGTTTCTACTTAGTGAATCCGGACAGTAACTGGGCCTGGGCGGCTAACCTCACCGGTTGGCAGGCCAACCTGCTGGCGCTTGGGTTCCTGCTAGGCGGCTGGGTGGTTTATAACGAGCTGTGCAAGCGTATTAGCCCCAACATGGAGCGCGATGGCCTGCTGAGTATTGCCGTAGCGGTGATGATGGTGGTGGTTGCCTACTTAAGCACCCAGATGTTTACCGGGCGGGCGGCATTTCTGCTCACCGGCGCGGTAATGGCCACGGCGATGTCGGCCAACGTCTTTTTCTGGATCATTCCCGGCCAGCGCCGCATGGTGAAAGCCATGAAGGCGGGCGAGGCTCCCAACCCACTAGACGGCAAGCGCGGCAAGCAGCGTTCGGTGCACAACACCTACTTCACGCTCCCCGTGGTGCTGCTGATGGTGAGTAATCACTACTCATTTATCTACGCCCACGAGCTCTCTTGGGTGGTAATGGTGCTGTTTATCTTTGCCGGAGCGCTGATTCGTCAGTTCTTTGTACTGATGCATGCCGGTAACATTCAGCCTGCCTACCCTGCAGTAGGCGTTGGGCTGATTTTGCTCGCGTTCTGGGTGGCCGCGCCCAGCCCAAGTAGCATCGCAGAAAGCACTGGCGGTGCGCCCACACAAGCGCAGATATCTGGATTGATTGAGCAACACTGCACCCAGTGCCATGCCCGCAACCCCGAGCATGCCGGTTTCTCCGCGCCGCCTGCAGGCTATGCCTTTGATAGCTGGGACGATATTCTTGGTCACAAAGCGCAAATCCAACAGGTCGTTGGCAGTCGCTACATGCCGCTTGGTAATATCACCAACATGAGTGACGAAGAGCGCGATATCATTGCGGCCTGGGAGGAGTAATCAGAGTCGCAGACAGGAGACACTATGAGTGATGCGCAGGCGGCGTTAAAGCGGAGGCCTTCTGACAAAGAGGGCGATGAGCGCCACGAAGCGATTTACCGGGCGGTGAGCGATGCGATTGTGGAGCAGCGCCTTAAGCCCGGCGCTCGGCTGCGTGAAGATGCGCTAGCGGAAGTATTCGGTATTAGCCGCACGGGGATTCGTAAGATCCTTCAGCGGCTGGCGCTGGAGCAGCTTGTTACCTTGACCCCGCGTCGTGGGGCTAGCGTGACGCGCCCCACCGCCGATGAAGCGAAAGACGTGTTCGATGCCCGCCAGTTGATCGAGTGTGGCCTCATGCCCGATGTGGCCAGGCGAATGAACGCCGCGGCGGCGGCGGAGCTTCGCGAGATGGCCCGCCAAGAACGTCAAGCCCTACGCAGCGGTCAGCAGAGCGTGGCGATTCGTCTCTCGGCGGATTTTCACGTGCGCTTAGCCCAACTCTCCGGCAATGCCACCCTGGCAGAGTTCGTCGAGCGCCTCTGCTCCCGCTCATCACTGATCCTCGCCGTTTACGGCCATCGCGGCCACCTAGGCTGCGAATCCCACGACCACGACGACCTGATTGGCTATCTTGAAACCGGCAACGGCGAACGCGCCAAAGCCTTTATGAGCCGCCACCTCAAAGCCATCGAAGCCTCGCTCTCCATGGTTGAAGAGGAAGAGAATGTACCGGATCTGCAGCAGATTTTTGGTGTTTAGCGACGACGCATCTGCTCAACTGTAATATTTTCTGTATTGTATACAAAAATAGAGCGCTTTTCTGCGATGCGCAAGCCCTTTCATGCAACGGTTTAGCGCTCGTAGAGTTGATCAAGTGTTCAGGTTTCAAAGGGTTAGTGTGCTGTTGAGCCGAAAAGCGTCGTCATCTCAATTAATTAGCCCTGCGTTGAATTGCGATGGCCGTTCAAAATGGCTATTTTGTATACAAACTAAAACGCTCTGCCTTTGTTAAGGAGCCTGTCCATGACCTCTCATTACCCTCGCGATTTAATCGGCTATGGCCGCACGCCGCCCCACGCTAACTGGCCAGGCAAGGCCAAGATCGCCGTTCAATTTGTGCTTAATTATGAGGAGGGCGGCGAGAACTGTGTGCTGCATGGTGATTCAGGCTCGGAGCAGTTTTTGTCCGAGATTATTGGCGCGGCCAGCTACCCTGACCGTCACCTGAGCATGGAGTCCATCTACGAATACGGCTCCCGCGCTGGCGTGTGGCGTATTCTGCGCGAGTTCGAGCGCCGTGGGTTGCCACTGACCGTATTTGGGGTGGCGATGGCGCTAGAGCGCCATCCGGATGTGGCCCAGGCGTTTAAAGAGCTTGGCCATGAAGTGGCGTGCCACGGCTACCGTTGGATTCACTACCAAGAAACTCCTGAGCATGTCGAGCGCGAACATCTGCAAAAAGCCATGGAGATCTTCCAGCGCTTGTACGGTGAAAAGCCTGAAGGCTGGTACACCGGGCGCGATAGCCCCAATACGCGCCGTTTAATTCTGGACGAAGGTGGTTTCCTTTACGACAGCGATTACTACGGCGACGACCTACCGTTCTGGACCAAGGTGAGCGATAGCCAGGGGGCTGAGCATAACCACCTGATCGTGCCTTACACCTTAGATACCAACGACATGCGCTTTGCTGCTCCGCAAGGTTTCAATACGGCGGACCACTTCTTTACCTACCTGCGCGACGCCTTTGATGTACTGTACGCCGAAGGGGAAGAAGCGCCGAAGATGCTCTCAATTGGTATGCACTGCCGTTTGTTGGGCCGCCCGGGGCGCTTCCGCGCACTGCAGCGCTTCTTAGACCATATTGAAGCCCACGACCGAGTGTGGGTAGCACGCCGGGTGGATATCGCCCGCCACTGGGCGGAGCATCATCCGGCACCGACTCGTTAAAAGGCAGCATCATAATGAATAAAACGACTTACTACGCCCCCTCCGGCGGTCACCCGCCGCAAACCCAACTCACCGCTGACCGTGCGGTCTTTACCGAAGCCTATGCATTGATTCCCAAAGGCGTGATGCGCGATATCGTGACCAGCAACCTGCCGTTTTGGGAGGGCACTCGGTTATGGGTGCTGGCGCGTCCGCTGTCAGGGTTTGCGGAAACCTTCTCCCAGTACATCATGGAAGTGCAGCCTGAGGGCGGTAGCGATAAGCCTGAGCTAGACCCCCAGGCGGAAGGCGTGTTGTTTATTGTGCAGGGTGAGTTAACGCTCACTTTAGCGGGTGAGCGCCATACGATGGGGCCGGGTGGCTACGCGTTTATTCCACCTGGCAGCCACTGGCAGGTGCGCAATGAAACCCGCGAGCCGGTGCGTTTCCACTGGGTGCGCAAAGCCTACGAGTATGTAGAAGGTCTGGAAGTGCCCAAAGCCTTCGTGACCAATGAGCAGGAGATTGCACCGATCGAAATGCCGGGCACCGAAGGCCGCTGGGCCACGACGCGTTTTGTCGACCCTAACGACGTGCGCCACGATATGCACGTCAATATCGTCACCTTTCAGCCGGGCGGCGTGATTCCGTTTGATGAAACCCACGTGATGGAACACGGCCTCTACGTACTTGAAGGCAAAGCGGTGTATCACTTGAACCAGCAGTGGGTCGAAGTGGAAGCGGGCGACTTTATGTGGCTACGCGCCTTCTGCCCTCAGGCGTGCTACGCCGGCGGCCCTGGCCCGTTCCGCTACCTGTTGTACAAAGACGTTAACCGCCATGCGGCGCTCAAAATCTGAGTTGGGAAGCCCACCATAACTAATACTCGTTAGGATGATGCTATGTTAAATCTGACGGCAAAACCGCTGACGGCGGAGGCGTTTGCGCCCTTTGGAGACGTCATCGATGCCCGCACCTCCGCATCGTTCCCGATTAACGCCGGGCGCACCCAGCGCCATCACGATCTCGCCAAGGTGGAAACCCTCGGCGACAACGCTCGAACGCTGATCAATATTTTTGTCAGCCAGCCAGTGACGCTGCCGCTCAATCTCACGTTTTTAGAGCGCCACCCCCAGGGCAGTCAGGCGTTTATGCCGCTGCATCAGGAGCGCTTTATCGTGGTGGTGGCACCGCCTGGCGACACCATTGCGCCAAACGAGGTGCAGGCGTTTGTCACCGACGGCCGCCAAGGGGTGAACTACCGCGCCGGTACTTGGCACGCGATTCAGTCGGTGCTGGAGCGCGAAGGGGAATTCCTGGTGGTGGATCGCGGTGGGGATGGCAATAACTGTGACGAATATCCCCTGGATGTTACCGTCACTTTAGCGGAATAGCCCACCGCAAGTGCATGCGAGTGTCATCTTGGTTGGGTTATGCTGATAAGCTGACACTCCACTCTATATGAACGGTTAGGACATTTATGAGCGCAAACACCCATATCCCCCTTCGTCGTACCAAAATTGTCGCGACCCTCGGCCCCGCCAGTGACCGTGAAGGCGTGCTGGAAGCCATGTTGAAGGCGGGGGTGGATGTGGTCCGCTTGAACTTTTCCCACGGCACGGCGGACGACCATCGCCGCCGCCTTGCCCGTGTGCGTGAAATCGCCGCTCAGCTAGGCCGCAGTGTGGCCGCGCTGGGCGATTTGCAAGGCCCCAAAATTCGCGTTGCTCGCTTTAAAGAGGGGGCGGTTTATTTAGAAGAGGGCCAGCCGTTTGTACTGGATATGGCCATGGATAGCGACGCTGGTGATATCCACGGCGTCGGCTGCGATTACAAAACCCTGGCGGATGATGTAACCGCGGGAGACCGCCTGCTGCTGGATGATGGTCGCGTGGTGCTGGATGTTACCCGCGTAGAGGGCAAGCAGGTTCACACCGAGGTGGTGGTGGGTGGCAAGCTCTCTAATCATAAAGGCATTAACAAGCAGGGCGGCGGGCTATCGGCTCCCGCGCTAACGGAAAAAGATAAAACCGACCTGAAAACCGCCGTTGAGATTGGTGTCGATTACTTGGCGATCTCCTTCCCTCGTACTGCGGAAGATATGCTGGAAGCCCGCCGCCTGTTGGGCGAAGAGGGCAAGGAAATTGGCCTCGTTGCCAAAGTGGAGCGCGCCGAAGCCGTGGCCGATGACGCCACGCTGGATGGCATTATCGAAGCCTCCGAAGCGGTGATGGTGGCTCGTGGCGACCTCGGCGTGGAAATTGGCGATGCCAAACTGGTCGGCGTGCAAAAGCGCATGATTAAACGCGCCCGTTCGCTTAACCGCGCGGTGATTACCGCCACCCAAATGATGGAGAGTATGATCTCCGCGCCGCTACCCACCCGCGCTGAAGTTTTCGACGTGGCGAACGCGGTGCTGGATGGCAGCGATGCGGTCATGCTCTCTGCGGAAACCGCCGCAGGCGACTACCCGCTGGAAACCGTAGAAGCGATGGCGCGTGTGTGCCTGGGTGCCGAGCGTGAGCGGGTCGCCCAAGAGTCGGGCCATCGTATCCACGAAGGCTTTACCCGCCCCGATGAAACCATTGCCCTTTCGGCGATGTACGCCGCTAACCACATGAACGGCGTGGTGGCGATTGCTTGCATGACCGCCTCGGGCTACACGCCGTTGATCGCCTCGCGCATCCGCTCGGGCCTGCCTATCGTGGGGTTGGCTCACAACCCGATTGCCCAGCGCCGTATGGCCCTGTACCGGGGCGTGGTCTCACTTCCCTTCGATACCTCGAAAATGACCGCCACCGAGCTTAACGACCAAGCCCTTACGCTGTTGGTGAAGCAGGGCGTCGCCAAGCCGGGTGATCACGTCATCCTGACCCGTGGCGACCACATGAACGCCCACGGTGGTACCAACACCATGAAAGTGATGGCTATTACCGAGCAACACGCCGACAGCGCAAAGGCCTAGCATATGCGCTTACTGCTGTTGCTATGCGGTTGGCTGTTAAGCGCGCCTGTGATGGCGGGCGCGCCCATTGTGGCGGCGGCGTCTAGCCTGCAGTTCGCCTTGGAAGAGGCTGCCCAGCAGTTCACTCAGCAAACCGGCCAGGCGCTGCGTCTCAATTTTGGCTCTTCTGGCAACTTTCGCCGCCAAATCGCCCAAGGCGCGCCCTTCGAGCTGTTTTTGTCAGCAGATGAAGGGTTCGTTCAGGCGCTTTACGACGAGGGCTACGTGGATAACGCGGGCGTGATTTACGCCCGAGGACGGCTAGCCTGGGTACAGCCGGCTGGCCGTTACTCCGTACCCAGTGAGCAAGCGCCGCTTGTCGGCGTGCAGGAGGCCATTACCGCCTGGGAAGAGGGGCAGCGGCTGCGTATCGCCATTGCTAGCCCTGAACACGCCCCTTACGGCGTGGCTGCCCGAGACGTGTTGCAAAAGGCGGGCCTATGGGAAGCCAGCGAACCGCTGCGGGTGCAAGGGGAGAATGTCTCCCAGGCGATGCAGTTTGCCCTTTCCGACGAGGCGCGAGGTGGCTTAGTGGCTTACTCGCTAGCAGTCGCGCCCGCGCTGGCGGAGCGCAGCGAGGCGGTGTTGATGCCTGAAACGTGGCATACGCCGCTGCGCCAGCGCATGGTGTTAACGCCGCAGGCTGGAGAAGTGGCTCAGGCGTTTTATGAGTGGCTGCAACAGTCTGACGCGAAAGCGATTTTTGAAGCCTACGGATTTAGTACCGATTAATGGACTGGTCGGCGTTCTCTGTATCGTTGCGGCTCGCGGCGTTTACCTGTCTCTTCTTATTACCTCTAGGCATTTGGTGGGGGCGCGTGCTGGCGACCGCACAGTTCCGTGGCAAGGGGCTGTGTGAGGCGCTGATTGCGCTGCCGCTGGTGCTACCGCCCACGGTGCTAGGGTTTTATCTGCTCCAGCAGTTTGGCCGTGATGCACCGTTAGGCGGTGCCTGGGCGGCGCTGACAGGGGGCGGGCTCAACTTTACCTTTAGCGGTATTTTGTTGGCTTCTCTGATTGCCAATCTCCCCTTTGCTATTCAGCCGATTCAGCGTGCCTTTGAGCATGTGCCTGCGAACCTGCGTGAGGCTGCGTGGTGCAGTGGGCTAAGCCCATGGCAAACCCTGTGGCGTATTGAATTGCCGCTGGTGTGGCCGGGCATCCTATCGGCGGCAGCGCTAACCTTTGCGCACACACTGGGCGAGTTTGGCGTGATTTTGTTGGTTGGCGGTGCGATTGATGGCGAGACCCGCACGCTCTCTATAGCCATTTATGATCGCGTCCAGGCCTTTGACGAGCAGGGTGCGGCGAGCATGTCTGCCCTCTTGCTGGCCATTTCTCTGGCAACCTTAGGCCTTGTCTATGGGCTCGCTGGCAAGCGCAGGTGGTCACGTGGATGATCTGATAGTGACGGCCCAACAGGCTGGCCCGATTCCGCTCAATGCCTCGTTTCGCTGCGCCCCTGGGGAGCTGCTGGCGCTGGTCGGGCCATCGGGAAGTGGTAAAACTACCTTGCTGCGCACCATTGCCGGGCTTTACCAGCCTCAGCAGGGTAGCGTGCGCTGCGCGGGCAGGGAGTGGTTTCTGGCTCAAAGTGGCCAGCGCCACTCACTTCCGCCGCAAGCGCGCCAGATTGGTATGGTATTTCAGGATTATGCGCTGTTCCCTCATCTAACGGCGCTGCAGAACGTTCAGCTTGCCATGGGGCATCTACCCCGAGGCCAGCGGCTTGAACAGGCCGCTCAGTGGCTCACTAAAGTGCGCTTGGAAGGCTTAGAGGCGCGCTACCCCAGCGAGCTTTCCGGCGGCCAGCGCCAGCGAGTGGCCTTGGCTCGCGCCTTGGCCAGAGAACCCCAAGCGCTGCTGCTGGATGAGCCGTTCTCTGCGGTGGATCAGGTGACTCGCCGCCGCTTGCAGCGTGAGCTGGCGCTACTGCGCCAGCAAATTTCTATCCCCATTATTCTCGTCACCCACGACTTGGAAGAAGCCACCGCGCTCGCCGATCAAATCTGCGTGTTGCATAACGGGGTAAGCCTGCAGCAGGGCACACCTGAAGCGCTGTTTCGACAGCCCGCTTCGCCGCTTGTCGCTAGGCTGCTGGATCGCCATAACGTTTTTACCGGGCAGGTTGTCGAGACGGTCCATGGGCGACGCTTGCAGTGGGGGGAATGGCTGCTAGAAGTCAGCGAAGGTATCGCCCAGTGTGAAGTAGGAGAGTCATTGGCCTGGTACCTGCCGCCGTCGGATATTGTACTGCATCGTCGGGGACGGCCTTCCCAAGGCGAACGCGAAAACCCGGTGGCGGCGACGGTCAGCGAAATGGTGGTGTTGGGCGGCATGACATCAATCTCGCTGCGTGTTTCCCACGGAGATATGCTACGTTTCGACATCGCCACCCACGCGGCCAAACGTAATCAGCTTAGCTTGGGGGAAAGGGTACACGTCTCGCTGCTGGCTGAGGGGATTCATCTTATGCCCGCGCAGCGTACCCACACGGCATCACACAACAAAAGGAACCTGTTATGACCCTGACACGCCGCCAACTGCTGAAAACCGCTGCCGGTGTTTCGCTTGCCGCCTGTTTACCCCTGTCGCTGTTAGCGGCTTGGGCAGCTGAACCCGCGCCAGCCAACACGCTGCCGCTGGCGATCCATAGCGAAGGTGGCCCGCACCGTCTCGATGTCGAAGTCGCCGAAACCGCTTCCCAGCGCCAGCGCGGCCTGATGGGACGTGAACATCTGCCAGAAACACGAGGCATGCTGTTTCGCTTCGAGCGTGAGCAGCCTGCAGGCAATGCATTTTGGATGTACCGCACGCTGATTCCGCTGGATATCGCGTATATCGACGGCGAAGGGCGCATCGTTGCTATAAACACGATGCCACCCTGCGAATCTGATGCCCCCCAGGAGTGCCCCTCTTATCCTGCCGGGACGGCCTACCATGCGGCGCTGGAAGTTAACGCGGGTTACTTTGCGGAACGTGGCATACAGGTAGGCGACTGTGTCTCGGTGCCTGCGCTGGCCGGTTTTTGCCGCCCTGAGTAATGCGCTATTTCATGCTCTGGCGAGTAGCCTTTTAGCGCAAGCCTATGAAACGCCCTGACGCTGATGCGCGGGGCGTTTTGCGAAGTAGACACCTGAGGATAACTCACTGAGTTGCCAAGACCGACCTTAGATGGCTTCCTTTCGCTTGCTAAATGCCTACAATGGGCGTGTGCCTGTTGCCTTTCACTGGGCCGGGCATCTCATAAGAACCGCAAAAAGTATTGATAAAAAAAGAACGGATAAAAAGGATCGACAATAATGACGCTGACACGCTCTATGGCTCGTTTTACCGCTGGCTTGGCTGGCGCTGCCCTGCTCTCGGCTGCTTTTTCCGCGCAGGCCCGCGAACTCTCGGTCTCTACCGTGCTTTCAGAAGCCTTTCCTTGGGGGCAGGCCGCTGAAAAGTGGGCAGAGCTGGTGGAGGAGCGCAGCGGTGGTGAACTCACTCTGCGGGTCTACCCCAACTCTCAGCTGGTGTCGGGTGACCAAACCCGCGAATTTTCTGCCATGCGCTCTGGGCTGATTGATGCCGCCGTGGGTTCAACCATCAACTGGTCGCCCCAAGTGCCGGAATTGAACCTGTTCTCTTTGCCGTTCTTTATTCCTGATGAAACCGCTGTCGATGCCGTGACCGGCGGGGATGCGGGCACTATGGTGTTCGAGGCGATTGAGTCCCGTGGCGTTATTCCGCTGGCCTGGGGGGAAAATGGCTTCCGTCAGGTATCCAACTCCCGTGGCCCTATCAGCCAGCCGGAGGATCTGGATGGCCTGAAGATCCGTGTAGTGGGCTCGCCGCTGTTCCAGGATACGTTCTCCGCTTTAGGCGCTGACCCTACGCAGATGAGCTGGACCGACGCCCAACCGGCCCTCACCACGGGTGCGGTCGATGGCCAGGAGAACCCGCTTTCCGTATTTGATGTGGCGCGTATTGACCAGGTGGGCCAAGAGCATCTAACGCTCTGGAACTACATGAACGACCCGCTTGTTTTTGCCGTTAATCAGCAGGTATGGCAGTCGCTGAGTGAAGAGCAGCAGGCCATGCTGCGTGAAACAGCCGAAGAAGCGGGCGCGTGGGAAATTGCCATGACCCGTGAGCAGGAGAGCGAGCGTTTAGCCGCGATTCAAGAGCGTGGTGTCACGGTAACCGAGCTGACCGATGAGCAGTACCAGGCGTTTGTGGATGCCACTCAGTCGGTGTACGAAAAATGGACTCCGCGCATTGGTGAAGAGGTGGTAAATGCCGCCCAAGCCGCTATCGACGCACGTTAATTCTTCGAGGGTTTTGACTGCCGCTTAACCAGGGCGGCGGTTCTTTGCTGTGAGGCTGCCATGAAAGGCTTTCCTGATGCACGCCCAGAGCGCTGGCTAGGTGCGCTGGCGCTGATTGTGATTTCATTGATTAGCCTGGGTAATGTGATCACTCGTTACCTTACAGGTGGCTCATTTTCGTTCACGGAAGAGTTTTCCGTCTTTCTATTGGTCGTGCTGACCTTTGCCGGTGCGTCGGTAGCATTACGCCGCGACCGGCATATCCGCATTGGCTTTTTAGAGCGTGCCCTGCCTGAGCGGTGGCGGGGCGCGCTGATTCTTTTTCAAGCCCTGTGTGGCCTGATCGTATTGGGTTTAATTACTTGGTATGGCGGCAAGTTGGCGTGGCAGGAATATCAGTGGGAGTCACTGTCGCCTGGGTTAGGCCTGCCCCAGTGGTGGTACTTGGTGTGGCTGCCTATTTTGTCTGCTGCCATGCTATGGCGCTTGGTGCAGCAAACCCGTGACCGTTTGAAAGGGGAGCTAACCAGTGACGCCTGATATTTGGATGATTTTGGCATTTGCCGGGCTGTTAATTGCTGGCGTACCGGTGGCGTTTTCCTTGGCGCTTTCTGGTGCGGTGGGCATCGTGCTGGGCCTGTCGCCGGATATGCTGGCCACCCTGGGTACCAATACCTATAACAGCATCGCTAAATACCCTCTCATTGCGATTCCACTGTTTATTCTCACCGGGCTGATTTTTGAGCGAGCAGGCGTGGCGCTGCGTTTGGTGCGTTTTGCCCAGGCGCTCATTGGGCCCCGTCACGGTGGGCTGGCGCTGGTTGCGGTATTGGTGTGCATGATTATGGGCGGCATGAGCGGCTCTGGCCCCGCTGACGCCGCTGCCGTGGCCATGGTGATGCTGCCTAGCATGACGAAAGCAGGCTACCCCAAGCCGTTTTCGGCCACGCTCATTGCGGCTTCGGCATCCACGGCTATCTTAATTCCGCCTTCAGTGGCGCTGATTCTCTACTCGATTGTGGTGCCGGGCGTTGATCTGCGTGCGCTGTTCGCCGCAGGGCTTTTCCCTGGTGTGCTAGCGGGTTTGGCGCTGCTGGTACCGGCGATGCTGGTCGCCAAGCGTTACGGTTGGGAAGGCACGCCGGTAGAGGGAGCCGAAAAACTGACGGTACGCGGAACCTTCCGCGAGGCGCTGCCTGCTTTGTTTGCGCCAGTGCTGATTTTAGGTGGGCTGCGCTCAGGACTGTTTACCCCCACGGAAGCCGCCGTGGTGGCCGTTGCCTATGGGGCGGTGGTAGGCCTGTTTCTTACCCGAGAGCTGACACTTCGGGATGTGTGGGAGCTACTGGGGGAAGCGGCGATTATCTCTGGCGTAGTGATGCTGATTATCGCACTGGCGGGAATTTTTGCCTGGTCAGGCACGATGCTCGGCACCTTCCGCCATTTAGCGGAATGGATCATCAGCCTGACTGATAACGGCGTCTTGCTGTTGATACTGGTGATGTTGGCGGTACTGGTGGCGGGCATGCTGCTGGATGCGATTTCGATTTATCTGATCATGATGCCAATTCTGATTCCGGTGATGCAGCATTTTGAGTGGAATCCGGTATGGTTTGGTATTTTGCTGGCGATGAATATTGCCATTGGTCAATTTACGCCTCCGGTGGCGGTGAACCTGATGGTGACCACGGAAGTTGCCAAGATACGCCTAGAGCATACGATTGGCTGGGCGCTGCTGTTTGTGGTTGCCATGGGGGGCGCTTTGGCACTGGTGGCGATATTTCCCAGCATTGCTCTTTGGCTGCCCACGGTGTTGGGCTATAGCGTCTAATGATCAATCGAGATAACCAATAAGCGATGGCCTATGCCAATATGACATGATGTTTAACGTTTACTAAACGTTACCGGCTATTAGACTGGCGACAGACGTGCAAACAAGCGAGAAAGTATGGCAATGCCTAAGTGAAAGCATTTAGGAAAAGCGCTTAGGACAAACTCCTGAGCAGAGTAGCTAGCGTCATCACGCTGGCTAGGCAATGCGCTGCGCTGCGCTGCCTGCGGTGCAGGCATAAAATTGTCTCGTACTTCGCCAATTAGCAGTTTTTTCGCTAAAGTAGGAACAGTCGGCACTAAATGCCGAGATCGATAACAGACTGTCTTGACAACGTTTTGGAGCCGAAACACCTGAAGGGAACCGTTCTGCAGATGGCTTCAAAGCGCATAACGCTCACAACATCAAGATAAAGAGGTGTGTTCATGAAACGCCATGTATTTTCTACCGCGGCTTTCTCAGGCGCGTTCATTGCGGCGGCAACCTTTGCCTCTCCGGCCGTTGCCCAGGAGCGCTACATCACCATCGGTACCGGCGGCCAAACCGGTGTTTACTATGTGGTTGGCCAGTCGGTATGCCGTATGGTTAACCGTGGCAGCGATGAGCACAACATCCGTTGTAACGCCCCGTCTACCGGTGGTTCCGTTGCTAACGTCAACGGCATGAAGAGCGGTGAGCTGGATATGGGCGTTGTGCAGTCTGACGTTCAGTACCGCGCTTACCACGGTGAAGCCAACTTTGAAGAAGAGGGCGCTTGGGAAGATATGCGTGCCGTCTTCACCATGCACGGTGAGCCGCTGACCGTGGTGGCCCGCGCGGATTCCGGTATCGAGGACATCAGCGATTTCCCAGGCAAGCGCGTCAACATCGGTAACCCTGGTTCTGGCCAGCGCAATACCATGGACGTGGTCATGGATGCGTTCGGTTGGGATGAAGACACCTTCGCACTGGCGTCTCAGCTCGACGCGGCTGAGCAGGCAGCTGCCCTGTCTGACAACAACATCGATGCCATGGTGTACGTGGTAGGCCACCCGAACGGCTCTATCCAAGAAGCGACCACCACCATTGATGCGCGTCTGGTCTCTGTGACCGGTGACGAAATCGACGGTTTGATCGAAGAGTACCCCTACTACACGCGTTCTGTGATTCCGGGTGGCCTTTACCGTGGTAACGACGAAGATGTCGAAACTTTCGGTGTGGCGGCAACCTTCGTTTCTTCCACCGCTGTTGATGAAGACATTGTTTACGAAACGGTGAAAGCAGTATTCGAAAACTTCGATCGCTTCAAGCGTCTGCACCCGGCGTTCGAGAACCTCAACGAAGAAGACATGATCTCTGACGGCTTGACCGCGCCGCTGCACGATGGTGCGGCACGTTACTACCGTGAGCGTGGCTGGATCGAATAAGTCGTAAAAAGAGTGATGCTACTGACGGAAGGTGAGTAGCGTCGCTTTGAGTTGCAAAGCGCGGGCACCTTGGGTGTCCGCGCTTCTTGTTGAGAGCGCTGATTGTCAGCGCTGACCATTAGGCAGGGCAAGCGTATGCGTGATGACAAACAACCTTCGGCAGCCGCTGAGAACGACCTGGAGGATATGGTCGCTTCCAGCGATACAGGGGCACGGAAACCCTTAGGCGTACCCGGTAAGCTGCTGGTGAGTATTGCAGCAGTGTGGTCGCTGTTTCAGCTATGGATTGCATCGCCACTTCCCTATATTGTTGGCTTCGGCGTATTTAGCGCCACGGAAGCGCGCTCGATTCATTTAGCGTTTGCGCTCTTTTTAGCCTTTATGGCGTACCCCGCCTTTAAGCGCTCTCCTCGTGATCGTGTGCCCTTAGCTGATTGGGCATTGGCAGCGCTAGCGGCGTTTTGCGGCGCCTATCTGTTTATTTTCTATGCTGATTTGGCCCAGCGGCCTGGGTTGCCGATTACCCAGGATATTATCGTGGGCGTTGTTGGCATTCTGATGCTGTTAGAGGCGACTCGTCGCGCATTAGGGCCGCCCCTGATGATCGTGGCGGCGGTGTTTATTGCTTACTCGTTGTTTGGCCCTTACATGCCGGGCATTTTGGCCCACCGCGGCGTTAGTCTGGGTGGTTTGATTAACCACCAGTGGCTAGGTACCCAAGGGGTGTTTGGTATTGCGCTGGGGGTCTCGACCAGCTTTGTTTTCCTGTTTGTACTGTTTGGTGCGTTGCTGGATAAAGCGGGCGCCGGTAACTACTTCATCAAAGTGGCGTTCTCGCTGCTTGGCCACTTCAAAGGCGGCCCAGCCAAAGCGGCAGTGGTAGCCTCTGGTATGACTGGTTTGATCTCGGGGTCGTCGATTGCCAATACCGTTACCACTGGCACCTTTACGATTCCGATGATGAAGCGAGTCGGCTTTAGCGCGGAAAAAGCGGGGGCGGTGGAAGTATCGTCTTCGGTGAATGGCCAGATCATGCCGCCCGTCATGGGGGCTGCTGCTTTCTTGATGGTGGAATACGTGGGTATTCCTTATGTCGACGTCATCAAGCACGCTTTCTTACCGGCGCTGATCTCCTATATCGCGCTGATCTACATTGTTCACTTGGAAGCGCTCAAGGCCAATATGAAAGGCCTGCCGTCCAGCAATCCGGCACGCCCGTTGCTGAACAAAGTGATCGGCTTTATGACCGGTTTGCTGCTGCTGATGGGCCTCTCCATCGCCGTCTACTACGGCTTGGGCTGGTTAAAGCCGGTACTGGGTGAAGCGACCCCCTGGGTGGTCTCTGTAGGGCTGGCGATTGTATATGTCGGCTTGTTGAAAGTAGGCGCTAACTACCCTGAGCTGGAGATGGACGACCCCAACTCAGAGGTCGTGAAGCTGCCGCAAACTCGCCCGACGGTCATGGTCGGCCTACACTATATTCTGCCGGTTGTCGTGTTGGTGTGGTGCTTGATGGTAGAGCGCCTTTCGCCTGGGTTGTCAGCGTTCTGGGCCACCATGTTTATGATTTTCATCATGGTTACCCAGCGCCCGATCATCGCGATTTTCCGTGGCCGCAGCCAAATGGCGGCCGATATCAAAGAAGGCTTTAAGGATCTGTGGGATGGCCTGGTGACCGGTGCCCGCAACATGATTGGTATCGGTATTGCGACTGCCACGGCGGGTATCGTCGTGGGTGCGGTCTCCCAAACGGGGGTAGGTCTAGTACTCGCGGACGTAGTGGAAATTCTCTCAGGCGGTAACCTGATGATGATTCTACTGCTGACGGCTCTGCTGAGTTTGATTCTGGGTATGGGCTTGCCAACAACGGCGAACTACATCGTGGTGTCGGCGTTGATGGCTCCGGTGATTGTGCTGCTGGGCCAGCAAAATGGCCTGATCGTACCGCTGATTGCTGTGCACCTGTTCGTGTTCTACTTCGGCATCATGGCGGATGTCACGCCACCAGTAGGTTTGGCCTCCTTTGCGGCGGCGGCCGTGTCGGGTGGGGATCCGCTGCGCACTGGCTTCCAGGCGTTTTACTACAGCCTACGTACCGCTGCGCTGCCATTCCTGTTCATCTTCAATACGGACCTGCTGCTGATAGATGTCACGGTGATGCAGGGTATTTTGGTGTTTATTGTGGCTACCATCGCCATGCTGATCTTTGCAGCAGGTACACAAGGCTACATGCTGACCCGCAACCGCTGGTACGAATCGCTGCTGCTGCTGCTGGTAGCCTTTACGCTGTTCCGCCCCGGCTTCTGGATGGACAAAATCCACGACCCCTATGAATCGGTGCCACCTGCGCAATTTGCCGAGGCACTGGGCCAGGTCGATAACGGTAGCAACTTGCGCGTGCAAATTGCCGGTGAAGACGATTTCGGGGCGCCGATGACCACCTATATGCTCGTCCCCGTGCCGCGCGGTGAAACAGGTGAAGAGCGCATGGCCAACCTGGGCATAGAGCTTTACGAAGATGGCGACCAAACCCTGGTCGATTTCGTCGAGTTCGGCAGCCAGGCGGCTGAGCTAGGCTTCGATTTCGATCAAGAGATCCTCGAAGTGCTGGCCCCGGTAGATCGTTGGACAAAAGAGTGGATGTGGTTACCCGCACTCGGCATCTTTGGGTTGGTCGTCGTGATGCAGCGTCGCCGTCGGCGTCGTGAAGAAGCCAACGAAGTGGCCGCTGTTTAAGGAGGTTGCTATGTACCATAAAGTGCTACTCCCCGTAGACTTGAACGAAGAGGCCTCATGGAAGAAAGCGTTGCCCACGGCGATAATGCTGTGCCAAACCTTTGGCGCATCGCTGCACGTGGTGACGGTACTACCGGAATTTAAAATGCCCATGGTTGGCGCTTACTTTCCGAAAAACTTCTCTGAAAAAGCGCATGCGGCGGTGAAAGAAGCGCAGCATAAATTCATTCAGGAACATGTGCCTGAAGGGATCAAAACCCAAAGTGTGATTGTTGATGGCTCACCATGGGAGGCCATCATCAAGGTCGGCAAGAAGATTGATGCCGATTTAATTGTGATGGCATCCCATACTAAGCGTAAATTCGTCGATTACGTACTGGGCCCCAACGCCGAGCATGTCGTTCATCACGCTAAAGTGTCGGTGATGATCGTGCGGTAAGCGCAACGTGCGTCATAAAGCTCCAAGCCCCGGCTTGGAGCTTTTTTTTGGCTCGAATATAACGAAACGCTAACGCATCGAATTAATTGTCGTTAAAAGCGCCGATGAAGGATTTTTTGTACTGAGTGCCTTCAAAAGCATTCGCGAAGCAGCGGCTCAGCTACATTAATAGAACATTAAGCCATTAACGTTGGATTAATGGTCATCAATACACATGGTAGCTATTTCCCTTGGTGCTTGGGTCAGTGACAGCCATCTGGGGTAAATCACAGGAGTTACGCCATGAATGCAGTAACAACAAAAACACACGACCACTCATCCGGTGCGCCGAACGTCAAAATCATTATCAATAAGGTAGGGATGGAAAGACCACGTGCTTGGCTAGCCGCAGGTATGGAAGATTTTCGTCGTGCGTCTGCTATTAGCCTCGCTTACGGCATGTTTTGGGTGGGGTTGAGTATTGCCATTACCCTTGGTGCTTACACGCTGGGTTACTGGTATTGGCTATTGCCAATGATTGCTGGCTTCATGTTTATCGGGCCACTGGTGGCCGTTGGTTCCTATGGCATTAGCCTTGCCCTTGAGCGCGGACGTACCCCGAACTTGGGCGATGCGTTTGGTAGCTGGCGGCCCCATGCTGGGCAACTTGCCATGATGGGCGTCATGATGATGATCTTCTTTCTCGCCTGGATACGCCTAGCCACGCTGCTGTTTGCGCTGTTCTTTGGATTTGAAGTGCCCAGCCCGGCAACGCTATACACTACGCTGGTAACCACGCAGGAAGGCCTGAGTATGCTGGCCGTTGGCACGGTAGCAGGTGGTGTGCTGGCTTTTGGTGCTTTCGCGATCAGTGTGGTGGCCATCCCGACACTGATGGACCAAGACCTGACGTTTATGGAAGGCATTGAAGCCAGCGTACGCTGTGTAGCTCGCAATTTCCGGCCCATGCTGCTGTGGGCGGCCATTCTTACTGGCTGTGTGTTAGTGGGCGTTATGACGTTCTATATTGGCTTGGCGCTGATTCTGCCCGTGCTTGGCCATGCAAGCTGGCACGCTTATGAAGATCTAGTACGGTTTGAACCGGTCGAACAGCTGAAAACCTAGCGGCTAATAAACGCCAGGGTTACTCACTGCTTACCAAAAACATCGTAATTAGCCTGACCTATGAATTGAGATGGCGTACCCTAAACGCCATCTCTTTTTTTATTGCTTTGAGCGTGCGTTGGCGGTCACGGTTTCGTCGCCTGGGGCACTGCGATATGAGGAGTCAGTAGTGAAAGCGTTGTTATTGGGGTGGATTATGCTGGCGTTCAGCATTCCCCATACGGGGCTCGCTGAGACAGCAGATTCGCTGGCGGCACCGAGTGGGCCAGTGATACTCAAACTTGATGGTGATATTGCGGTGACCAATGTGGGCGAAGAAGCCCATTTTGATCGCGCGATGCTTAGCGCACTTCCGCAGCATGAATTTACGACAGGAACACCGTGGACGGAAGGGAACAGCCACTACCGTGGGCCGCTTATGCGTACCCTGCTTGAGCAGGTAGGCGCGGAAGGCAAGATCATTAACGTCGTGGCGCTTAACGGGTATGAAGCTGAAATTCCGGTCGCGGATTTCTACGACTACGATGTGATTTTGGCCTTAGAGCGTGACGAGAAAGCTATTCCTATCCGTGAGTACGGGCCTTTATGGGTGCTTTATCCCTTTGATCAGGATAAAGCGCTGCTAAGCGAACGAGTGCGCTTTAGAGCCGTATGGCAGGTAATGCATATTAATGTCCGCCAGTGAATCCGTCACACGAGCGCCCCGACTGCTTCGCTATCCGCGCCGCCTCAAGCTGGTGGCGATTATTACCGTACTTTTATTTGCGGCCGCGCTGGTGGTGGCCGCTTTATCCGCATGGCGACAGGATAATCTGACGCAAAGTCTGCGAGAAGATACGGCCTGGGTGGTCTATAAGCTCGACCGTGACGCCGTTCAACTACTGAACCACTTGCTGGCGGAAACACGGGGTCCCCTCTCTCCCGCCGCCCAGGATGAGCTAAACCTACGGTTTGAACTCCTCTATAGCCGGATCACCCTGTTAAGAGAAGGGGAGGTCAGCTCGCTGCTGCAGAGTATCAGTTCGGCAAGGGAGCTGCTTGACCAAATCCAACGGCAGCTCGACAGCTTAGACCCTATGTTTGAGCCGCATGATGAATTGGCACGAATGCCGGTCACCGCTTTGGAAAGCGAGCTGCAGGTGCTTACACGGCTTACTGAGCGCTTTGTTATTGCCATCAATGGCTACTTGGCTGAGTCCGCCACGGAAGAGCGAGCGTTGCTCAGCACGCTCTATAAACTCTTAATGTCACTACTGATAGGTATGAGCCTAGCGGTGCTGCTAGTGATTATCTTTTTGGTGCGTGAAATGCGTGAAAGTGCTGCGGCACGCCGGGAACAAGAGCAGCTTAGTAAGCAGCTTCAGGTAACGGCCAAGCAGGCCCAAGCCGCCAACCATGCTAAATCTGATTTTCTAGCAATGGTAAGCCATGAAATCCGCACGCCGCTAAACGGTGTGATCGGCATGAGCGAGCTCTTGCGTGAACCGGCAAGCCCCGCCCAAGTAGAGGATTACGCCCGCACCATTCACGACAGTGCCAACCAACTACTGGCGATGATTAATGAAATTCTCGATTTTTCTAAAATTGAGGCAGGCCACTTAACCCTTGAAACATCGTCCACGGCCATAAACCCTCTGGCAGAGGGGGTGATGGCACTATTTGAGCCACGGGCCCAGGAGAAAGGGTTGCGGCTTTCATTACACGTTGACCCGCTAGTACCTGGGTGGGTCATGATCGACGCGGGGCGACTGCGCCAAATTCTGCTCAATCTTATCGCTAATGCCATCAAATTTACTGACCACGGCAGCGTCTCCATTCGCGTTACATCAACGGTAGAGCACCTCCTGTTTGAAATTAGCGACACTGGCTGCGGGCTGAATAGCGAGCAGCAAGAGACGCTGTTCGAGCCTTTTCAGCAGGCGGATGAGAGCGTTGCCCGCCGTTATGGCGGCACCGGCCTAGGGTTAGCTATCTGCAAGCGGCTGAGCGACGCGATGCGGGGAAGATTAGGCGTCATTAGCACACCCGGCGAGGGCAGCACGTTCTGGTGCGAGCTGCCGCTAGTGGAGGCTAGCCCCGTTAGTACATCGCAACCTGCAGAGCCTACTCAAGACTTTAACGGTACTTCGCTGCTGTTGGTGGAGGATAACGCGGTAAACCGTAAAGTGGCGCTAGGCCTGCTTTCACGATTAGGGTGTGACGTAGTGTGCGCTGAAAATGGCTACGATGCGCTCGCGATGGCTAAGCGCCAGCAAGTACACCTGATTTTTATGGATATTCAACTGCCCGATAGTGACGGAATAACGGTGACCCAGCAACTGCGTGCCCAGGGTGGTTGGTGCAGCGATGTACCGATTGTGGCGATGACGGCTGGTGGCGCCGAAGACGACCGCAAGCGGTGTCTGGCGGCAGGTATGAATGACTATATTACCAAGCCGCTCTCGCTGTTGGCGCTAAGCAATGTACTGGCGCTTCAACTGACGCCTGCGCAGACGCCGTCAACGCCTATCGCCGCCGAATCAGGTAACGATGTGCTGCTCAATGAAGCGACGCTTGCGACGTTAACCAGCTCGATAGGGGCTGACAGCGTTAAACAACTGGTAATGCTTTATCATCAGCAAGTGCATGATTATATTGGCCAGTTGGTTGATTGCTTCGCTTCTAATACAGAAATAGCGAGTGAGCAGCTACCTCAGATGGAGCGCCTTGCTCATCAGTTGCGAGGCGAATCTTTAAGCATAGGTGCCGAGCAGTTGGCCGCTCAGTCAAAGCACTTAGAGCAACTAGCAGGGCAGCCAGAGGCCTCAAGCGCTCAGATTGAAGAGGCCTTTAGCGCGCTGCACCACTGTGCGGCACGCACCCACGCTGCGTTGGAGCAATGGCATCGTGAGCATCAGCTTAACTAACAGTGGCCTGATAACTGCTGCAAGCCGGGCTTCTGACCCCTATATAGCCGCCAACGAGTTGGCGGCGTCGCTCTACCATGAGCATGCAGGCTTTGTGCTGTTTTTCTGTAGCGCAGAGTATCCGCTGGCCGCGCTTGCCCAGGCGCTAAGCAGCGCCTTTGGCGCACTGCCTATTAGTGGTTGCACCACCGCAGGCGAGCTAACGCCGGATGGCTATGACCGCGGCTCGGTGGTGGCGATCTGCTTTGACCAGCGCTTTTTTGCGATAGAAACCGCATTGATTGATGACTTGGAGTACTTTGACCTCCCCACCGCGCAGCCCTTGGTGGATAAGCTGTTAGAGCGTTGCCGCCGCCAAGCTGTCGCACCGGTCAACGAGCACAGCTTTGCCCTGACGCTGCTGGATGGGCTATCCAGCCGTGAAGAGCAAGTGCTGGCAACGCTGGATGCGGCCTTGGGGCGCATCCCGAGCTTTGGTGGTTCCGCAGGGGACGATAACCACTTAACCCATACCCATGTATACGCCAACGGGCGCTTTCATACCCGTGCGGCGGTGGTGGTCATGATGAATACTCGGCTACCGTTTGAAGTATTCTCCACCCACCACCTTGAGCCACTCGAGCACAAGCTAGTGGTCACCGCTGCGGATCGTGAGCGCCGCCGCGTGCTGGAGCTTAACGGTGTCCCCGCGGCCGAACTGTATGCCGCGCTGGTGGGCTGTTCGGTTGAGGCGCTTGCGCCTCCCATTTTTGCCCAGCACCCGCTGGCGGTACACCTGGGCGGCCAGCACTATATTCGCTCGATTCAACGGGTTAATGATGACGGCAGCCTGAGCTTCTACTGCGCGGTGGAAAATGGCATTGTGCTGACTGCCATGCAGCCCACGCCGCTGCTCACCGATTTAGCCCACATGCTGCAGCGAGTGGAAGCCCGCTTAGGCGAGCCCGCTGCGATTATTGGCTGCGACTGCTTTTTGCGACGGATGGCGCTGGAGTCGTTGGGGCAACTTGACCAGGCATCGACGCTGCTGCGCCAAGCCCGTGTCGTGGGATTTAATACCTACGGCGAGCAGCACCACGGCATGCATGTGAACCAGACGTTTACGGGGGTGGCCTTTGGCGCTCTTCCAACTCCCTGATTCGCAACAAGGCGATGATATTGCGGCCCTGCGTGAAGAGAACCACCGACTACGCAAAGTGTGTACGGCGTTAATGGAGCGAGTGGAATCCGGCGGTAGCCCTAATGGCGCGCCCTATGCAGCCTTTGAGCGCTCGGTGCTGCTTGCCGAACAGGTGCGCGAGCGCACCGACGCGCTGCACCGCACGTTGGATGAACTAAGCCAGGTCAATGCTCGTTTGCTGGCAGCCAACGCTGAAGCCCACGCGGCTAACGTCTCTAAAACCAAGTTTTTGGCCGCCGTTAGCCATGACCTTTTACAACCGCTCAATGCGGCACGGCTGTTTGCCAGCGCCCTGGAAATCCATGCACTACCTGAGTCCTCCCAGGCGCTTGTCGGCCATATCGGGCGCTCGCTGAAAGATGTCGAGGGCTTGCTTGGGACGCTGGTGGATATCTCCCGCTTAGATGCCGGAGTGCTTCATGCCGATAAAGCTCCCTTTGCCGTAAGTACGCTGCTGGATGCGCTGGCGGAGGAGTATCGCCAGGTGGCGGGGGTGCGTGGTCTTACCCTTCACTATGTACCTTCGCGGGTGTGGGTGGAGTCCGATTTGGCGCTGCTGGCGCGGGTGGTGCGTAATTTCCTTAGCAATGCGGTGCGCTACACCGAGCACGGCCACCTGCTGTTAGGCTGCCGCCGCCGGGCCGATGGCCTGGAGATTATGGTGGGTGATACTGGCCCCGGTATTCCAGAGCCCCAGCGCAAAGCCATTTTTCTGGAGTTTCGTCGCGCCAGCCAGCCACAGGCCAACCACAGTCGCGGCCTGGGGCTGGGTCTAGCCATTGTCGATCGTATTAGTACCATGTTGGATCACCCCGTCACACTGGCATCACGGCTAGGTCATGGCTCGCTGTTCTCTATTTTGGTGCCCTACGCAGCCTCTTGCGGCGCGTTAGAAGGCGCATCCAGCCCGGTGCCATCCGCGCAGTGGGGCGATGACCCGCTGCAGGGCTGTGTGGTGTGGGTGGTGGATGATGACCCCGCCATTACCGAAGGGATGCAGGCGCTGCTGGGCAGTTGGGGGTGTCGGGTACGGGCAGCGGCGACGGTGAGCGCGCTGGAAGCGGCTAGCGACGGCGAGCGCCCGGCGGTGCTGCTGGTGGATTACCATTTAGGGGAGCACCGTGAGAACGGCATCGACTTAGCTACTCGGCTGCGCCGCCGCTATCCTGGGTTAGCCACAGTGGTAATTACCGCCAACCATGAAGCTTCGTTAAAG
Organism: Vreelandella sp. L-25; assembly: GCF_056857535.1. Taxonomy (NCBI): domain Bacteria; kingdom Pseudomonadati; phylum Pseudomonadota; class Gammaproteobacteria; order Oceanospirillales; family Halomonadaceae; genus Vreelandella; species Vreelandella sp. L-25. The sequence goes on along the minus strand of NZ_JBSXNH010000057.1, from coordinate 30,275 downwards.
CGGGCCACCCGAGAGGCGGGAATGCACTGCTTGTTAAAACCGCTTAAACCACTGCGCTTGAAGATGCTGTTAGGTACGCTGTTAGAGGGCCGTTAACGCGCCATTCGCTTGGCGATGTAGCCGTTTAAATCCTCCTCTCCGGCCATCACAATGGCGTGTACCCGGCTGGTGGCGCCCAGTTTTCGCAAAATAGCCGATACATGGGTCTTTACCGTGGTTTCAGCAATGTCCAGTTCTCGGGCAATCTGCTTGTTGGACATTCCCTGACTCATACAGCCCAACACGTCTAGCTGTTTGTCGGTGAGCCGGGGCAGGCGGCTCGGTTTATCCTCCGAATCTTCGCCTGCTGCCGCAGGTATTGCTCGGGGAGGCGGGCGTCGCATGATATCGGCGGGCAGGTAGAGTTGGCCCTGGAGAATTTGCTGTAGCGCGGCGAGAAGCTGCTCTCTAGGAGTGGATTTCGGGATATAGCCCACGGCCCCCAGAGTAATCGCATCCAGCACCAGCTGGCGCTCTTGATGGGCTGACACGATGGCAACGGGCAGCCCGGGGAAGGTCTCCCGTAGGGTTTTCAGCCCCTCTAACCCATCGGCATCCGGCAGGCTTAAATCTAAGAGCAGCAGGTCTAACCCTTCCAAGGCTTCAATGTGTGCCATGGCCCCCGCTAGGCTGTCGGTTTCCAGCAGTTGGGCATCGGTGAATCCGCTGCTGATCACCGCGTGCAGCGCATCGCGGAACAGCGGATGATCATCTGCGACTAACAGCGAGTACATGGCGTCTCCTTCCAAGGGATGAGGGTGCGTCCTGCCATCGGGCTATATCGAGAATGGCGCGAATGACCAACACTGGGTAGGCACCTTTTAATAATCATAATACTCAGGAGCAGTACCATGATCTACGCCAACCCAGGTGAAGCGGGCTCTGTTGTTTCGTTTGAGAAACGCTATGGTAACTACATTGGCGGTGAGTTTGTTCCCCCAGTGAAGGGCCAATACTTCGACAACATTAGCCCAGTTAATGGCAAAGTGTTCTGTGAAATTCCCCGCTCTAGCGCTGAAGATATCGAAAAAGCGCTGGATGCCGCCCATAAAGCCGCTCCGGCGTGGGGCAAGACCTCGGTACAAGAGCGCAGTAACATCCTGCTCAAAATCGCCGACCGTCTCGAGCAAAACCTCGAAATGCTGGCCGTGGCCGAAACGTGGGACAACGGCAAAGCGGTGCGTGAAACCCTCAATGCGGACATTCCGCTGGCTGTTGACCACTTCCGCTACTTTGCAGGCTGCCTGCGCTCCCAAGAGGGCACCGCCGCTGATATTGATGCCAACACGGTGGCGTACCACTTCCACGAGCCGTTGGGCGTGGTAGGGCAAATTATTCCGTGGAACTTCCCGATTCTGATGGCGGCTTGGAAACTAGGCCCAGCACTAGCGGCGGGTAACTGCGTGGTGCTGAAGCCTGCCGAACAAACCCCAGCGTCAATTTTGAAAGTGGTAGAAGTGATCGGCGATCTGTTGCCTCCAGGCGTGCTGAACATCGTTAATGGCTTTGGCGCAGAGGCAGGCCAAGCGCTGGCTACCAGTAAACGCATCGCTAAGATCGCCTTTACCGGCTCGACGCCGGTGGGCTCACATATTTTGAAGTGCGCGGCAGAGAATATTATTCCTTCCACGGTGGAGCTAGGCGGCAAATCTCCGAATATCTACTTTGCCGATATTATGAACGCCGAGCCGACGTTCATCGACAAAGCGGTAGAGGGGCTGGTGCTGGCCTTCTTTAACCAGGGCGAAGTGTGCACCTGCCCGTCGCGGGCGCTGATTCAAGAGAGCATGTACGACGAGTTCATGGCGAAAGTCATTGAGCGCACCAAGACCATCAAACGGGGTAACCCGCTGGATACCGACGTCCAGGTGGGCGCTCAGGCATCCCAAGAGCAGTTCGATAAGATCATGTCGTACATGGATATCGCTCGGGATGAAGGCGCTGAATTCCTTACCGGTGGTGACAAAGAAACGCTGGATGACAGCATCAACAGCGGTTACTACATTCAGCCCACGCTGTTGAAAGGTAATAACCAGATGCGCGTGTTCCAGGAGGAGATCTTTGGCCCAGTGGTGGCGGTGACCACCTTCAAAGATGAGGAAGAAGCGCTGGCGATTGCTAATGACACCGAGTTTGGCTTGGGCGCGGGCGTTTGGAGCCGCGATATTAACGTGGCCTTCCGCATGGGGCGTGGCATTCAAGCGGGTCGCGTCTGGACAAACTGCTATCACCAGTACCCCGCCCACGTAGCCTTCGGCGGCTACAAGAAGTCAGGCGTTGGTCGTGAAACCCATAAAATGGCGCTTGGGCATTACCAGCAAACCAAAAGCCTGCTGGTCAGCTACGATATCAATCCGCTTGGGTTCTTCTAAACGTTTGTTATGTCGTCCCATCGCCCGGCCTAGGCCGGGCGATGCTGCACATCCTCTGGCGCTAACTCTACGGATAAGAGCAGCTTAGAACTTCCGTTAACCATTATTAGGAGTCGCATCATGGATAATACAATGCGGGCGGCCGTCGTGCGCGAGTTCGGACAGCCGTTAGTCATAGAAGAAGTCGATGTTCCACGCCCAAAGCAGGGGGAGGTATTGATGAAGGTGGCGGCCTCGGGGGTCTGCCATACGGATCTACACGCAGTGCACGGCGACTGGCCAGTCAAACCTTCACCTCCCTTTATTCCAGGGCATGAAGGCGTTGGGCATGTTGTGGCGGTCGGGGCCGGTGTCTCCCATGTCAAAGAGGGCGACCGTATTGGTGTTCCTTGGCTCTACTCGGCCTGCGGTTTTTGCGAACACTGCTTAGGCGGCTGGGAAACCTTATGTGAGTCCCAGCAAAATACCGGTTACAGCGTTAATGGTGGGTTTGCCGACTATACCTTGGCCGATGCGGGGTATGTGGGTCGGCTGCCGGATAACGTTGGCTTTGTCGAGCTGGCTCCGGTGCTGTGTGCCGGCGTAACGGTTTATAAAGGTTTAAAAATGACCGATACCCGCCCCGGCCAATGGGTGGTGATTTCGGGCATTGGTGGCCTTGGCCACATGGCAGTGCAGTATGCCAAAGCCATGGGGCTTAACGTGGCGGCTGTCGATATTGATGACGGCAAGCTGGCGCTGGCTGAGCGCTTGGGCGCGACGGTTACGGTAAACGCCATGAAAACCGACCCCGCGGCATACCTTAAAAAGACCATTGGCGGTGCCCATGGTGCGCTGGTCACCGCAGTGTCGCCGAAGGCCTTCGATCAGGCGCAAAATATGCTGCGCCGTGGCGGTACGCTGGTACTTAATGGCTTACCGCCAGGGGATTTTCCACTGCCCATCTTTAGCACCGTGCTCAATGGGATCACTATTCGTGGCTCGATTGTCGGTACGCGTAGCGACCTTCAGGAAGCGCTCGATTTTGCGGCGGAAGGTAAAGTGGAAGCCACCGTCGCAACGGATACACTGGACAATATCAACGATGTTTTTCAGCGCATGATAGACGGTAAAATCGAAGGGCGTATTGTGCTAGACATGGCGGGTTAAACGCCCAGAGCGCATAAAAAATCCCGGCCGCGTGGCCGGGATTCTTCGTTTTACGCGTTGTACGTAAAGCGCTACTTACATCTGCGCATCTTCAGGCGGTTCGCCGATGGTGCCAGGCATTGCCTGCGCATGGCCACCCGCCAGAGCAAGGAATTGTAGGTGGCGCTCGTACTCTGCCACGAGATCACCGATCACCTGACCACGGGTGTAGCCGTTGAGGTCTTTATCCTGGCCACCTTCGGCAAGGTACACATCTAAACGCACGTAGAAATCATCGTCCGCGGGAATGAAGTTCGGTGTACGCATACGATGCGGGCATACCTGATAGACAAAGCTGGTGGCGTCGCCAAAGTCGACCTGCAGCATTAGGTTGGGCAGGGATTCCCCCTCAACCTGCTCTTCGGTGACGTTAGCGGTTTGGCCACGGCTCTCAAGCTCTTGGGCAAACTGGGTCATCGCCGGGCGAATCGAGTGCTCAATGGTCGCGGCGGCACCTGCGCGGTTAGAGGTATCCAGCGCGCGGTCCAAACGCTCACGCCAGTCGCCGCCGGGGGCACCGCCTGCAATCATACGGCGAGCGTCGGCTTTGCTGCCTTCCAGCTTCAGCGCTTTATAGGTGCCCACCATAATGGCGAAGATCACCACCGAGAAGGGCAGCGCCGTAATCACGACTGCGCTTTGTAGCGCGTTTAAGCCACCCGCCATCAGCAAGGCCACGGTGATCAGGCCAATCACGGCCGACCAGAAAATACGCAGCCTCACCGGCGCATCGTGGTTCACGTCGCTTAAAATCGAGGTGAAATTAGCCAGTACCAGCGCGCCAGAGTCCGCTGAGGTAATGAAGAACACGATACCCAGAACGGTCACGACGGCGGCGGTAATGCCCACATAGGGGTAGTACTCAAGCAGCGTATACAGCGTGGTTTGCGGCGAGTTCAGCGCCTGCTCACCCAGTTCGACAACGCCCTGATTGGCCACCAGCTCGATACCGCTATTACCGAAAATGGACATCCATACCATCATGAACGAGAGCGGAATGAACAGAGCGCCAGCCACGAATTGGCGAATGGTACGGCCGCGCGAGATGCGCGCCAGAAACAGCCCGACGAAAGGCGTCCAGGCGATCCACCAGCCCCAGAAGAAGATGGTCCACCACATCTTCCACTCCTGGGCACCTTCATCGGCAAAGGCGTAAGTATCGAAGCTGGCAGCAACGAAGCCTGAGAGGTAGTCGCCTGCGTTGTTGACCACTTTATCCAGCAGTACAAGAGTATCGCCAGAGAACAGCACAAACAGCATCAGCGCCAGGGCCAGCAGCATGTTGAACTCGGAGAGGCGACGGATACCTTTCTCAACGCCAGTCACCACCGAAATGGTTGCTAGAACAACTACCAGCGCAATCAGAACTACCTGGACCGTCAGGGTTTCCGGCACGTCGAACATATAGTTCAAGCCGTAGTTAAGCTGAATCACCCCAATACCGAGACTGGTGGCGATACCGAACACGGTAGAAATCACCGCCGTAATATCGACCGCGTTACCAATCGGGCCGTGAATGCGCTTGCCCAGCAGTGGGTAAAGCGCGCTACGAATAGCCAGCGGCAAGCGATGGCGGTAGCTGAAATAAGCCAGCGCCATGCCCGTCAGCACGTACAGTCCCCAACCGGAAAGGCCCCAGTGCAGATAGGTTTGCACGACGGCGTTGCGCATGGCCTCTTGGCTTTCAGGAGTTAAGTCGGGCGGTGCCAAGTAGTGGGCAACCGGCTCGGCTACGCTGAAAAACAACAGGTCAATACCAATGCCAGCAGCAAACAGCATGGCTGACCACGACAGCAACGAAAACTCAGGGCGGGAGTGGTCGGGCCCAAGCCGAATACTGCCAAAGCGCGACATACCGATGAACACCACAAACACGAGGTAGGCCACGATCGCTAGCATGTAGTACCAGCCAAACGTTTTGCTTACCCAGGCAAGGCCCGCATCAAAAAAGGCACCTGCTTGTTCGGTGAACAGCATCGTCACGATAAGAAACACGAGAATCCCCGCGACGCTGCCGTGGAAAACCACGGGGTTTAGGCGGTCTCGTGAGGGGAGAACGGGGTTGTCTTTCGCCATGGAGGCGGACTCCTGTTGTTAAGACAAAGATGAGTGATACGTTATTTTTGAATGAACGTTCAAATAAAATACGCGGTTTAGGCATTCACTTCAAGCCAACGGCTAACGCATCAGGGCGGTAAAAAAGACGCCAACAGGCGTATAGAAACAAACACGCCCAGCTAGGCTGGGCGTGTAGGGTGGGTTTGACGCTAAATAAACGCTTACTCGGTAGCCGTTTCCTCGGCATCCATTTCCTGGGCCGAGTCACCGTGATGGTCGCGCTTACCGTGTCCACGTTCGTGGCGGTGCTCAGCATGCATCTCGTGCATAGCGTCACGCAGTGCCTGCTGCTCTTCTTCCGATAAAATCTCAGCGACACGGGCTTGATGCTCTTCACGCAGGGCAAGCATGGCTTCGCGGTGCTCAGCGTGTGCTTCATTAAGCGCCGTTTGCTGCTCTTCGCTCAGTTCTGCGCGTTGATAGACTTCTTGGCGACGCTCTTCCATGCGCTCCATCATCGCTTCCCGGTCCATGCCACGGCCTTCATGGTTGTCTGCCTGGGCGGTAAAGGCCAGCGGTGTAAGGGCAACGGCGAGCAGGGCAGGAGCAAATAGCTGACGTAGTGACATCTTCATGGCATACCTCGTTTCTAATGAATACATGGTAATTTGACGATGTCAGTATTAACGGGCTTGGTGTAAATCGTTTGCACAAAGTGTGCAACAACCATGACCTTCTCAATAGCAGTAGTGGTTCATCCTTCCGGCTGATACTTATAACCCACTCCGTAAACCGAGCGAATAATTTCTTGGTCGGGGAGGGCTTCCGTGATCTTTTTACGCAGCTTCTTAATATGGCTATCCACCGTGCGCTCGGAAACGATTCGGTTATCACGGTACATATGATCCATCAACTGCTCGCGGCTGAAGATGCGTCCTGGAGACTGCATCATCACACGCAGCAACTGAAACTCGACCGCTGTTAAGCCTAAATCTTGGCCGTCGGCCAGTGCCTGCCAGCCCTCTTCATCTAGCGTGATGGGCGCTTTGGGGGCGGTGGTGGTGGGTGCTGCCTGTGCAGCGGCATGACTGCGGCGTAGCACGGCCTTAACACGTGCCACTACTTCACGAGGGCTGAAAGGTTTGCAGATGTAATCATCTGCGCCTAACTCTAGCCCCAGCAGCCGGTCTACCTCTTCTACCTTGGCGGTGACCATGATAATGGGGAGCTTGGGCCACTGTTCACGGATTTCCCGGCACAGCGTCAGGCCATCTTTGCCCGGTAGCATAACATCCAGCAGCACCAGTTCAGGCGAATGCTGAGTGAGCCAGGGGATCACCTCATTGCCGTGGCTGATAATGCTGGGCGCAAAATGATTGCTTTGTAAGTAATCGGCCATGAGGCGGGCGATTTTGGGCTCATCCTCAACGATCAGCAGGGAAGCGTCTTGGGGTAAACCATCTTGAGGTAATGCGTCGGGATGTGAATCACTCTGAGACATAGTCAGCTCGCTTATGGTCGTTTAAGAGGCGGTTAACAGTGGCAACCGTAGGGTCCAAGTTAAGCCACCCAGCGCCGAGGCGCTGGGTGTGAGCGTGCCGCCATGAGCCGTTACCAGCGCGCTGGCAATAGAAAGCCCCAGGCCGCTGCCACCGCTGGCGCGGTTGCGCGAACCCTCCACCCGGTAGAGCCGCTCGGTTAAACGTGACAGCTCCTCTTCAGGAACTCCGGGGGCACTATCTTGCCAGGTAATCACCGCGTCGCCCCGTTCGCAGATAAGGGAAACACTCAGCTTGCCAGGCGGCTGGGTGTAGGCACAGCTATTATCCAGCAGGTTGCTCCACAGCTGGCGCAGCCGTTGGGCATCGCCACGAATCATCACATCATCGGCCAGGGCCGTGGTGAGGGTCAGGCCGCTCTCTTCCAGCCAGCGGTCGGCGTCGTTCAGGCGGCTTTCCAGGCTTTCGCTGAGATTCATGGGGGCAAGCTGGATATCCAGCGCGCCCGCATCGCTTTGGGAGAGCAGGCGTAAATCGGCTACTAAGCGCTCTAGCTGAGCCACTTCCTGAGCCAGCGAACTTAAGTTTTCCTGGTTCAGCGGGCGGATGCCGTCCTGCATGGCTTCAATTTCACCCCGCAGCACGGCCAGTGGGGTGCGCAGCTCATGGGCGGTGTCCGAGACCCAGCGGGCGCGGGCTTCACGGCTGGCTTCAAGCGTGGCGGCCAGCACGTTGAAATCTCGGGCAAGGCGGGAAAGCTCGTCTTTACCACGCTCTGGCAGGCGGGTGTGGTAGTCGCCTTCGGTTAAGCGCAGCGTAGCCCCGGCCAGGGCGCGGGTGCGCCGACCCAGCCACCAGGAGAGCCCGCCTGCCAGCAGCAGCGAGGCCAGCCCTAGCGAGATCACGATTAGCACTAGGTTACGCTGCTGGCGCTCCAGAAAGCGGCTCTCCATGCGCTCCATCATCTCCTGCGGCGGGCGAAAACCCAGCGCGCCAATCGCTTCTCGCTGGCCGCTTGGGGTCATATCGCTATACAGCGTTAGCCAGCGCCAGCCCATTGAGCCACGCGGTGCATCCGCAGGTGGTACAACATAACCCCCTTTGCTATCGCGCAGAGCAAAATCCTCAGCTTCGCCGAGAGGCGATGGACGGTCACGATGCTCCTGACCGAGTTCAAAGCGCACAATATAGGGCCAGCGACCAGGCGACGCTTCTAACCAAGCCCAGTCGCCCTGGGTTTCCCAGCGGGTAATCAACCCATCGGCAAGCAGCGTGGCCCGCCGCTCCTGGGCTTGATTGAGATACTCAAGAAAGCCGCGGTCGATGCTGTAAGAGACCGCCAGAAACACGCTCGCCGCGATGGCCACGTTAACGCTTAAAATTGCCACAAACAGCTTTAGCCCCAGCCGTGAGGGCCGCCACTGACGCAGTCGGGTCCATCTACTCATTAGTTTATGCCCTGCTGGCTAGGCTGGCGCGGGGCGCTTAACCGTTCACGTAGGTTTTCCAGCCCTAAATAGAGGCAGGGCACTACCAGCAGCAGAATCAGGGTGGCGAAGAGCATGCCAAAGCCTAGCGAAATCGCCATGGGGATCATAAAGCGTGCCTGGCGTGAGGTTTCCAGAATCATCGGCGCAAGCCCCAGGAATGTGGTCAGCGTGGTCATCATAATCGGCCGCAAGCGTCGGGTGGCGGCGGCCACAATCGCTTCGCGAGGCGCCATGCCTTCCCGTCGCTTACGGTTAGCGTAGTCGATCAACACCAACGCATCGTTAATCACCACGCCGGAGAGCGCTAGCATACCTAATAGGCTGATGATCGACAGCCCAAAGCCCATCAGCATATGCCCGCCCACGGCACCGACGATACCAAACGGAATTGCGGCCATCACCAACAGCGGCTGTAGGTAGCTTCTGAACGGAATAGCGAGCAGCGCATAGAGGGCGGCTAACATCAGCCACATGGCGTTACGCAGGGTGGCGAGGTTGTCGGCGGTATCCTGTTGGCGGCCGCCCATGCTAACTTCAAGCCCTGGCCAGGTGTTGCTGAGCGTGGGGAAGACCTCTTCTTGAAGGGTGGCGAGCACTTGGTTAATCGCTTGGTCGCCCTCTGAATCGGCAGTGACGGTGATAATCCGCCGCCCATCGATACGCTGCAGGCTGCTAGAGGCTTGGCTCAGAGTGATATCCGCGACTCTAGAGAGCGGCACGCTCATCCCGTCGGGGGTTCTGACCGGCAGGCGGTACAGCTCGCTAAGGCTGTTGCGCGACTGCTCTGGCAAGCGCACTTCCACGCTCACCTCCTGGCGGCCGATAAACTGCTCCACCGCCGTGGCTCCTTGCAGCGGGCCGCGCAGCGCCTGGGCGAGGTCGCTGCCGGTTAGCCCGAGTGAACGACCTTCGGCGGAGAGACGCATCTCTAGCTGTGGCTTGCCATCGCCCAGGCCGCTGTCGATATCGGTTAAGCCATACTCTGCCAACCGTTCTGCCAAACCTGCGGCGGCGTCTTCTAGTACTTGGGTATTGGGGTGGGAGAGTCGCAGGCTCAGCGCCGCCCCGCTACCGGGGCCGCCAAAGTCAGATTCAAAGCGCACTGACTGCGCGCCTAACAGATCCCCAGTGAGATCCCGCCACTCCTGGGCAATGCGAGAAGGAGGCCAGGCATCCAGGCTTTCCGGCGCGATATCCAAACGCACTTCCAGGCTTTCGCCATCTAGGCTACTGCGGGTGCTGTTGAAGGTGAGCGTCTCTTCCTGCTCGCTGAGCTGTGCGGCGGCATCGAGGAGCTGTTGGCTTAGCTCGCGACTTACACTGATATGGCTGCCAATCGGCAAGGTGACGGTGGCTTGCACCTGATCAGACTCGACCCGAGGCATCAGAGAAAAACCTAACCGCCCGCTCATCGCCCAGGCCATGGTCACGCAGAGAATGGCGACGCCAATAGAGACCGTGAGCAGGCGCTGATTGAGCGCGCGCTGTAACAGAGGCTCAAACTGTTGATAGGTGAAGTGATGCAAACCGCGCTGCATACTGAGTCGCACCGCTTCGATGGGCCGCTGCCACGCGGGCGTTTGGCGGGGCTTGCTGGCGTGGGCCAAGTGGGCGGGCAGAATAAACAGCGCTTCCACTAGCGAGATAATAAACACGGTAATCACCACCACCGGCACGGTGGCAAAAATCAGCCCCAGAAATCCCGGCAGGAACAAGAGCGGTAGAAACGCGACGATATTGGAGAGGATGGCAAAGGTCAGCGGAGTGGCAATTTCTTGAGCGCCTTTAACCGCCGCATCTCGCAGCGAGTAGCCCTGCTCTCGGTAACTGTAGATGTTTTCGCCCACCATGATGGCGTCATCCACCACGATGCCGAGGGCGATGATAAAGGCGAACATCGACATCATATTGAGCGACACGCCGACCCAGGGTAGAAACAGCATGGCCCCTAAAAACGCCGTGGGAATGCCTAGCGTGACCCAAAAGGCCAGCCGCGCCTCTAAAAACAGCGCCATCAAAATCAGTACCAGCGCTAGCCCCATCCAGGCGTTTTTCAGCAGCAGGCTGAGGCGGTCTTCGTAAACTTCCGAGCTATCCCGTGAAACGTCCAGGCTGACGCCATCGGGCAGGTTGGCTTGCAGCCGCTCTAACTCACCGTAAACCGCATTAGAAATACTCGTGGGCGTTTGGTCGCCGATTTGATACACATCTACCGATAGCCCTGGCTGACCGTTGTAAAACTCCTCCCGGTCGGTTTCGGCAAAGCCTTCGCTCACTCTGGCGATATCGCCGAGCATAACGGGCGCACCCTGGGCGGTGGTTAAGATGGGCAGTTCGGCAAACTCCTCGGCGCTGTTGCGCCGCCCCTGGTAGCGAATCAGCCACTCACCCGCGTCGGTTGTGAGCTGGCCGCTGGCAAGGTCCAGCGCTTCCTCGGCGATGCGGCTCGCCAACTGCTGATGATCCAACCCGTAGCGCTCGATGGCCTCGTCATCCAAATGAACCTGGATTTCCCGTTCGCGGTTGCCGGAAAGCTCGGCGCGGGAAATACCGCTGGTGGCCTGCAGCTCGGCGCGTACGTTCTCGGCCGCATCGTGGAGCGCGGCCAAGCCCACGTTGCCATACACCTGAAGGCTGACCACGCTGCGCGAGCGGCCTGCCAGGGTGAAGCGGGGCGGGTCGGCGGCGGCGGGCAGGGTGGTGATGGCGTTCACGGATTGCTGAATATCCTGATACGCCCGCATCACGTCCACGCCATCAATCAGCGTGGCGCTGACCACCCCGCTGCCTTCGCTGGCGCTGGCGGTCAGTTCATCGATGCCTTCCACATCGGCAATCGCGGCCTCGACCGGCAGCAGCAAACTCTGCTCGACGTCCTCTGGCGTAGCGCCCGGATAGCTGATGGTGACCTGGACGATTTCCGTCTCGAATTCGGGAAACACCTCTTTTTTGATCGCCAGTGAGGCCATTAACCCGCCGACGATAAACAGTACCATCATCAGGTTGGGGGCGACGCCGTGATCGACCATCCACGCCAGCGGGCCTTTACGCATCATTGAGCCGCTCCCTCATCCTGAGCGGGGGTATCGCCACGCTGGCGAATCCGCACTTCCTGGCCCTCTCGGGGTTGGGCCAGCCCGGCTGTCACTACCCGCTGACCGGGCTCCAGGCCGCTGCGTATCAGCACTTCTTCCTGGCCGCGATAGGCGAGTGTGACCTGGGTACTCTGCAGGCGATTCTCGTCATCCACCCACCACACCTGCTCGCCGGGGCGTAGTGCGGCTGAGGGCAGCGCAATCAAGGGCTCTTCGGCGGTGGTATGAAACGCCACGCGCAGCACATCTCCCAAGCGCAGGGCGGGGCCGTCCTGGTTGAGCGCCAGCGGATCATCCACGGCAATCAACAGCTGGGCCTGCAGGCCGTTCTCTTCGAGGTTGGGCAGAATAGAGAGCAAGGTGCCTTCCCGAGAGGCACCTTCTGGCCAGCCTTGGCTGGTCAGCGTGACGCTCCCCCCCGGCGAGAGCCAATCCAGCGTTTCGCCCGGCAGCGAGGCGCGCACCCAGAACTGCTCGACGCCGACCAAACTCACCACGGCGGTGCCTTGGCTCAGCAGGCTGCCAGCGCCCACCAAACGCTCTTGCACCATGGCGCGCCACGGGGCGGTTAAGGTCGCACGCTCTAGGTTGAGCGCCGCTTGGTCACGCACCACGCGGGCTTGGGTCAGTTGAGCCTGGGCCTGACGGAGCTGTGGTTCACGCAGCACCAGCGCGCGGCGTTCGGCGCTGAGCTGGCGGCCAAAGGATTCGTACTCGCTGCGCGCGCGCTGCTGCTCGGCCTGCTCTAAGGCGAGCTGCGCCTGGGCATTCGCCAACTGGGCGTCGGCGTCTTCTAGCGTTAAGCGCAGGTCGGCTTGGTCGATGTGGGCCACAGGCTCCCCTTGCTCCACGACTCGCCCAGGCAGCACGCCATCGCCAAAGCGCTCTAGCTGGCCCGCTACGCGGCTGGCAAGCTCGGTGGATTTTTCTGCCTCAACGCGGCCAAAGCCGTTCAGCGTGGGTGACTGCACCTGCTGTTCCGTGGTGATGACATCGACCACGGGCGGCGTTGGCGGAGGCGGCGGGCGGCGCTCGACCCGTGGCGGCTGGCTAACGATCCACCAAGCGAGAGCTAAACCACCGGCAAACACCAATAGCGCTGCCAGTGCACCGAAGCCGATGCGACCTTGCTGAGAAAAAGCGTAAGAGCGAGAGGGGGGCATGGACGGGTGTTATCCGTTGGCTGAGAGCAAAAATTCCAGAAAAGAGTGCGTATCATGCTAGCATCACCGATTGCCACGCAGCGATTAGGTAAGCTTTGTGCAAAAAGTGTGCAACCCGACGTGACGGGGCTTTTTTGCACCAAACGCTGACGCAGCAAGTAATAGCTGCCATCATTCATGTGAAAAGCCATAGACTCCCTGATCTGTATGACGTTATGAAAAACACCGCCACCCGCGACAAACTCATTGATTCTGGTGCCGAGCTGATTGCCCAGCAGGGCTATAATGCGACGGGTATCAATGCTGTATTAAAAACCTGCGGTGTCCCCAAAGGCTCGTTCTACCACTACTTTTCCAGCAAAGAAGACTTCGGCTTGGCGGTCATCGAGCGCTTCGCCGACGATTACGATGCGTCGTTAGCGGCGCTGCTGGAAGACCCCGCCCTGCCGCCCCTGGAGCGTTTGCGCCGCTACTTTGCCACCGGGCGCGCCCATATGCTCGACTGCGATCACACCACCGGCTGCTTGATCGGTAATCTCGGTCAGGAGCTTTCCGGCCAGAGTGATACCTTCCGTGACGCCCTGAATTTGGTATTTCAGCGTTGGGAAAAACGCTTTGTGGCCTGCTTGAGCCAAGCCCAAGCCGACGGCACGATCAATGCCGCCATCCCGCCTGAGGCGCTGGCCAGCTTTATTCTCTCCGGATGGGAAGGGGCGATTCTGCGGGCCAAAACACTCAAATCTCTGGCCCCTATGGAACACTTCGAAGCCATTTTGTTCGATCAAGTGCTGGTGCCACGCTAGCAGGCGATACATCAATGGCGAGCGCGGAAGTGGTAATCACCGCTAGACACGTCGTTGTTCACGGCGGCGAGCAGCGAGGTGCTCGCGGTGTCGGCATTGAGCTGGCCGGTTTGTACCAGCGCCCGAAAATCGTGGTGGGGCAGGGCAATGTCGTCCGGCGTGACGCCAAAAAAGTGGCAAATACGCTGGAGCGCGGCATGGCTGGGGTAGTAGCGTCCGCTGAGGTGGCGGTTGAACTGCGCCCGGTTGATGGGCAGGCGAAGGCACACGTCGGCAATAGAGGGGTAGTAGCTGCACAGCAGGCGCAAATTGGCCACAAATTCATCGTGCATAGGCGTGACTCTTGGGCGGTGGCGGCTAATGTGCCGCCTTGCGCCCAAGAGTGCAACGGCTCGCCCCTCACACCTGCTTAAAATAAGCGGTGCACGTGGTTAGAAGCCCTCTAACACCAGCTTACCCACAGTACGATTGCTCTCGATCAGCGCGTGAGCGCGCGTTAGGTTATCGGCATTGATAGGGCCAAGCACTTCGCCCAGCGTCGTGGTTAAACGGCCGCTATCCACCATGGCGGCGACTTCGCTCAATAGGTCGTGCTGCTTGGCAATGTCCTCGGTGGTAAACAGCGGCCGCGTGAACATCAGCTCCCAGTGCAGTGACAGGCTCTTGAGCTTGAGTTTGCGCACGTCGATCAGCTCCGGGTCATCGATCAGCGCCAGTTTACCCTGGGGCTTCAAGGCATTGATGATCGCCTCGAAGTGGTGATCGGTTTGGTTAAGGCTGATGACCATATCCACCTGCTCGTAGCCTGCGGCTTTGAGCGCTTCATCCAGCGGTTGGCGGTGGTCGATCACCGCATCGGCGCCGAGCGACGTGACCCAGGCTTGGCTTTCCGGGCGTGAGGCCGTCCCAATCACGGTGATATCGGTGAGCTGCTTGGCCAGCTGAATCAGAATCGAGCCAACGCCACCGGCAGCACCTACCACTAATAATGTTTTGCCTTTGGTGTCGCGCAGGCCCAGTTCCAGGCGGTCAAACAGTAGCTCCCAGGCGGTAATGGCGGTGAGAGGGAGAGCCGCTGCCTGGACGTCAGACAGACTTTTCGGCGCCAGGCTGACGATACGCTCATCGACCAGTTGGTACTCGGCATTGGAGCCTTGGCGCGCAATGCTGCCTGCGTACCACACCCGGTCACCTGGCTGAAAGCGAGTGACCGCACTGCCCACGGCATCGACCACGCCTACCGCGTCGTAACCCAGCACCCGCGGCTCGCCGCCTTCAGGCAGCGCGCTTTTGCGCACCTTGGCATCTACCGGATTGACGGAAACTGCGCTGACCGCGACACGAATATCGTGGGGCTCGGGGGTGGGCAGCGGTAGCTCGACGGCGTGTAGGGCGTCTGGGTGGTCGATTGGCAGGCTTTTGGTAAACGCAAATGCTTTCATGGTCGTTCTCCAAGCGATGATGAATGGCGACATCATGCCTGGGTGTCGTTTTGTGAAAAAGAGGGCTAATGTAGCTAACAGTTTCCAATTTTTTTTGAAAATAAGGGCGCTATCGCTCCATGCGTACCGATGACCTAAACGTGCTTGTCTACGCCGCCGAGCACGGCAGCCTTTCCGCTGCCGCGCGGGAGCTGGCGATTACCCCAGCGGTGGCTAGCGTTGCGATCAAACGGCTTGAAGACGCGCTAGGCACGCGGCTGCTGGTGCGCTCTACCCGCAGCTTGCGGCTAACGCCCGCCGGGGCGCACTATTTGGTGCATGCGAAAACGGCGCTGAGTGCCCTTGCCGAAGGGGAAAAAGAACTGCACCGCGAGCGCCAGGAGATAGCGGGAGAGCTCAGCCTCTCCATGCCGTCTGATCTGGGCCGCAACGTGCTGCTGGGCTGGCTGGATCGCTTTATGGCGCGGCATCCGCAGCTGCGCCTGCGGCTTCGGGTGAGTGACCGGGTGAGCGACCTGTTTCGCCAGCCGGTGGAGATTGCCCTGCGCTACGGCGTGCCGGAGGATTCCAGCCTGGTAGCCCTGCCGCTAAAAAGCGATAACCACCGGGCGGTGTGCGCAGCACCAAGCTATATCGCGCGCCACGGCGAGCCTGCCACTCCAGATGAATTACGCCAGCACAACTGCCTCTGCTTCAACCTGGGCGAGCGGGTGCACAACCAGTGGCAGTTCGGCAGTGAGCGTATCAGCGTGCAGGGCAATCGAGTGAGCGACGATGCCGAGTGTGTGCGCCGCTGGGCGCTGGCGGGAGAGGGCATTGCCTATAAATCTCGCCTCGATGTTCAGGCAGACCTCGATGCAGGCCGCTTGGTGGCGCTGTTGGCCTCGTTTTCTACCGAGCCCGCGCCGCTGTATCTCGTCTGCCCGCATCGGCTGTCGCTCACTCCCGCCGTGGTCGCGCTGAAAGACTTTCTGATCGAACGGTTACAAGAAGTCGTCGAATGAAGAGCATCATCTATCCGCGAGGAGCTAGCCATGTTTGAAGGGCTTGAAAAACAGACACGCCGCGTTAACGGCGTCGATACTGCCTATCGGATGGGCACCCGCAGCGCGGGCATGGCACCGTTCGCCCTAGAAGCGCTGGCGGAGTACGAGCGCTGCCTTGCGGGCACTATATCGCCGAAGAGATTCCTGACCTGCTGCTAGAGGAGTCGCTGCCGTTCTTGCTGGAGCCGCAATAAGCGATTCACGCGACTGCCCAAGACGAAGCGGGCAAAAAACTGGATAATGGCCGCCATTCGCCTGATGCATCGGCACTAGGCACACCCATTACTCTGGACGCCCGCTTATGGAAATCAAAGTTAACTATCTCGACAACCTCCGCCTGGAGTCCAAGTTCGACGATTTTACGGTCATCTCCGACCAGCCGATTCGCTACAAGGGCGACGGCTCGGCCCCTGGCCCGTTTGACTACTTCCTGGCGTCGTCGGCCATGTGTGCCGCCTACTTCGTCAAGGTGTACTGCAACGCGCGCAATATTCCCACCGAGAACATTCGCCTGTCGCAAAACAACATCGTCGACCCGGAAAACCGCTACAAGCAGATCTTCAAAATCCAGGTAGAGCTGCCGGAAGATATCTCGGAAAAGGATCGCGAAGGCATCCTGCGCTCCATCGACCGCTGCACGGTGAAGAAGGTTGTTCAGACCGGCCCCGAGTTCCAGATTGAAGTGGTCGAGAACATCGATGAGGACGCCCAAGCGCTGCTGATGGGCGCGCCGGAGGGGAGCAGCACCTACATCGAAGGCAAAGATCTGCCGCTGGAGCAGACCATTGCCAATATGAGCGGCATTTTGGCCGACCTTGGCATGAAGATCGAGATTGCCTCCTGGCGCAATATCGTGCCCCACGTGTGGTCGCTGCATATCCGCGATGCGGCCTCGCCCATGTGCTTTACCAACGGCAAAGGCGCGACCAAAGAGAGCGCGCTCTGTTCGGCGCTGGGCGAGTTCATCGAGCGTTTGAGCTGCAACTTCTTCTACAACGATCAATTCTTGGGTGAAGAGATCGCGAACAGCGAATTCGTGCACTACCCCAATGAGAAGTGGTTCAAGCCGGGGCCGAATGACGAGCTGCCGGAAGGCATTCTCGACGAGCACTGCCTGGCGATTTACAACCCAGAAGGCGAGCTGGGTGGATCGAACCTGATCGATACCAACTCGGGCCGTGAAGACCGGGGCATCGTTTCGCTGCCCTTTGTGCGCCAAAGCGACGGAGAAACGGTCTACTTTCCCTCCAACCTGATCGAGAACCTGTTCCTCAGTAATGGTATGAGCGCGGGCAATACCCTGGTGGAAGCTCAGGTGCAGTGTTTATCTGAAATTTTCGAGCGGGCGGTGAAGCGGGAGATCCTCGAACAGGAGTTGACCCTGCCCGACGTACCCCAAGAAGTGTTGGCCAAGTACCCGAACATTGTAGAGGGCATTAATGCCCTGGAAGCCCAAGGCTTCCCGGTGCTGGTGAAGGATGCCTCCATGGGCGGGCAGTTCCCGGTCATGTGCGTGACGCTGATGAACCCGCGTACCGGCGGCGTGTTTGCCTCCTTTGGTGCCCACCCAAGCTTTGAAGTGGCGCTGGAGCGCAGCCTGACCGAGCTGCTTCAAGGGCGCAGCTTTGAAGGCTTTAACGACCTGCCGCTGCCGACATTTAACTCGCAAACCGTCTCCGAGCCGAACAACTTCGTAGAACACTTTATCGACTCTTTCGGCGTGGTGTCGTGGCGTTTCTTTAGTGCCAAGCCTGATTTTGAATTCAGTGAATGGGACTTCTCCGGCAGCAACGAAGAAGAGGCCAATACGCTGTTTGGCATTTTTGAACAGCTGGGCGCGGAAGTGTACATGGCGGTCCACGAAGACCTGGGCGCGCCGGTGTGCCGGATTCTGGTGCCAGGCTACTCCGAGGTGTACCCCATTGAAGATCTGATTTGGGATAACACCAACAAGGCGCTGGATTACCGCGAGGACATTCTCAATCTGCACCGCCTGGATAACGACCAGCTCACTGATCTGGTCGAGCGGCTGGAAGAGAGCCAGATGGACGACCACACCGATATCATCACGCTGATTGGTATCGAGTTCGACGAGAACACCGTGTGGGGCCAGCTGACCATTCTGGAGCTGAAACTGCTGGTTTACCTGGCACTTGGCCGCCATGAAGAGGCGCTTGACTGCGTGCAGATGTTCCTCCAGTACAATGACAACACCGTTGAGCGCGGCCTGTTCTACCAGGCGGTGAACGCGGTACTGGAGATTGAGCTGGACGACGAATTGGCGCTGGACGACTACTTACCCAACTTCAAGCGCATGTTCGGCGAAGCGACTATGGAGGCGGTCGTGGGTTCAGTAGACGGCAGCGTACGCTTCCACGGCCTCACGCCCACCAATATGCAGTTAGAGGGCTTGGATCGCCACCAGCGCCTGATCGAAAGCTACAAGAAGCTTCACGCAGCGCGAGCGGCAAAAGCGGGTATTGCGCGCATGTAACCTGTAGAGGCGATTGGGGTTGACGAGGCATTAAGTACTCCGTAAGCTAGAAATTATCCACGCCTTAGGCAGTAAGCTTTCCCACATATCTCGGGATAAGCCGACCCCTAGGGCGTTTTTTGTTTGAAGAAGGAAAAAAGCCATGCCTACAGCAATATTGATTGATGGTGGCTATTTTATTAAGCGTTTCAGGCGCATAGAGCCCTCCAATGCGTATGATGGAAAAAGAGCAGCTGATTGTTTGTTTCGGTGGGCGGTAAGTCACTTGCATGAGAAGAGCCGCCATGGAAACAGTCAAACGAATCAACGGCGTGATTTGTACAGAATTTTTTTCTACGACTGCCCGCCCCTATCGAAAAAGATGCATAACCCTATTTCAGGGAAAGCCATCGACTTTTCCAAAACGCCAGAGGCGCTTTTTCGTAAAGAGCTGCACCAAGCCTTGTTGGGGAAACGCAAATTAGCAGTCCGTCTGGGCCATCTTTCGGATGATGCTCAGTGGACACTTAAACCTGAAAAAATCAAAGCATTGCTAAAGCATAAAATATCGCTTGATGATTTGACTGAGAATGATGTGCGCGTTGATGTTCGGCAAAAGGGGGTCGATATGCGTATAGGAGTTGATGTCACTTCTTTGACGTTAAAAGGGCAAGTTGATCAAATTGTGCTTATGGCTGGTGACGCTGATTTTGTACCTGCTGCAAAAATTGCGAGACGCGAAGGTATCGATTTCATCCTCGATCCAATGTGGCAGACGATTCCCGCAGGATTGCACGAGCATATTGATGGGCTAAGAACGACTTGCCCGAAGCCAGAACTTCCTCTTAGGCGCCAATACTGATGAGGAGTTTTGTTTAGTCTTAAAAGAACAGTTAGTGAATTTTGTAAGTCCCCTAACGGTGCGTTGCCTTAAAAGGCCCGCACCGTTTTTATGTGATGCACTTTGGTGCAGCAATTGGCGCAGTGAGTGCAACCAACTGCACCGCTGCGCCAAATTTCATGGCAGGCCTGGCTTGGTACAACACTCTTCGCGCAATTCAGCCAAAGAACCAGTAGCACACCAGAATGGCGGTGGTGATGCCTGCTATATCGGCGACCAGGGCGCATCCCAACCCATGGCGAATGCGGGTGATGCCTACGGCACCGAAGTAAACCGCCAGCACGTAAAACGTGGTTTCGGTGCTGCCTTGGAAGGTGGCTGCCAGTAGCCCAGGGAAGCTATCGACACCAAAGGTGTTCATGGTTTCGATCATCATGGCACGGGAGCCGCTACCGGAGAGCGGTTTCACAAAGGCGGTGGGTAGCGCATCCACAAAGCGGGTGTCCCAGCCGATGCCCTCAACCAGCCAGCGGATCCCGCCAAGCCCGGCATCCAGCACGCCGCTGGCGCGCAGCACACCCACCGCGACCAGCATGGCAATTAGGTAGGGCAGCAGGGTGATGGTAAAGCTCAGGCCCTCTTTAGCCCCTTCGATAAAGGCGTCGTACACCTTCACTCCGCGAAGCGCGCCAACCACCAGAAACATCATCACAATGCTAAACAGGGTCAGATTGCCCACCAGCGTTGAGGCCGCCGCCAGCGCCTGAGCGGACATCCCCGCTAAAGTAGTGATCAATAGCCCTAACGCTAACGCAGCTGCCACTAAATAGGCCAACACGACCGGGTGCCAGAGCTTTAAACGCTGCATCACCGCTACTGCCAAAAGCCCAGCCAGGCTAGAAGCGCTAGTCGCGAGCAAGATAGGTAAAAATACCAGCGTGGGGTCGGTGGCTCCCTGCTGGGCGCGGTACATAAAAATAGTGACGGGCAGCAGGGTGAGCGACGAGGTATTAAGCACTAAAAACAGGATTTGAGCGTTGCTGGCAGTCTCACTGCTGGGATTAAGGCTTTGCAGCGAATGCATCGCTTTGATACCGATCGGCGTGGCGGCGTTATCCAGGCCGAGAATGTTCGCCGCGAAGTTCATGCTAATCAGCCCCATGGCCGGGTGGCCACGGGGCACTTCGGGCATCAGGCGGCTAAAAAGCGGGTCGAGTACCCGCCCCAGTAGTCGTATCAACCCTGCCTTTTCGGCAATGGAAAGAAACCCCAGCCACAGCGTCATGGTGCCCAGCAGCACCAAGATAATATCGACGCTCACCTTCGCCATATCGAACAGCGACTGCACCAAGCGGGCAAACACTTCGCTATCGCCACCCACCAGCCACTGCCAGAGCGATGCCGCAAAGGCGGCAATAAAGAAGCTTAACCAGATTCCGTTGAGCATGGCGGGTGGGCGTCCTTGGTCATAAAAGAGGGTATGCGTTTGCTGCGTATCCTAACCAAGGAGCGCCCGTGCGTGCTAACCCGAAAGCGAAAGAAAGAACAGAATCAGCGGAGGCGACAGCAGCGAGAGGATAAAGCCGCTAACCACGGCAATGGGCACACAGGCCACGCCGCCGTGCTGCTGGATAACAGGAAGAGTGAAATCCATGGAGGTCGCCCCGCCGTAGCCGATGGCGAGTGCGGTATGGCGGTGAATGACCAGCGGGATCAGGATAAACGCCAGCAGCTCGCGGGAGAGGTCGTTGAAGAACGCCACACCACCCATCAGCGGGCCGAGCTGGTCGCCAATCAGGATGGCGGACAGCGAGTACCAGCCGAAGCCCGAGGCCATGGCGAGGCCCTCGTTCCAGCTCAGTGAGAGCAGCGGGGCGGCGGCCAGCCCCGCCAGTAGCGAACTCAACGCCAGCGTGACGGCAATGGCAAGCCCCAAGCGGTTGAGCAAAATTTGCTTCAGCGGCATACCGGAGTTGCGTAACTGGCAGCCAATCAACACCAGCAGCAGGTACAGCACCCACTCGGCTAGCCAGTCGGCGGTGGTGAACAGCGTCTCGCCAACCATTGGCCCAAGCAGCAGCCCCGCAGTGACACCCGCTGCGACCACGCCCACCAGCATTAACGAGCCCTGCATGGCGGCGAGTTTGCTGGTGGGGGCATCTTTCACTACCGGAGAGCCGCTCGCGCTGAGCCGCACTCGCCGAGAAAGCCACCACAGTGCGGCTAAGTTAAACAGCGTGGTGATGGTAAACAGCAGTAGGGCATTGCCACCCAGACGAGAGAGCTGGCTGCCTAAATTCTCAAGCCCGGCGAGGCTCACACCCATAAACAGCAGAATCAGGTACACCGAGCCGCTGACGGCTCGGTTAATCAGATTCAGCAAGCGGGTCGAACGGACACGTACCAAGTAGCCCAAAAACAGCGGCAGTAAAACGATCAATAGGCCAGAGAGCATTTAGGGCGCGTTACCCCCGGCGGGGTTGAAGTGGGTCATGGTGAGTGTCGTTTGTCGGCGCCCCTCTTTTTCATAGGTGGCTGAGAGGATGAGCCCCGGCCAGTCAGGATGGAAGTTGATCAGCAAATGCCGGTCAGGCTTTTCGGCATCAATCAGCGTGACCTGCTTAGCGTCGAACTCACCGGCAGGCACACGGGCTGTAGTGGGCTCGTTCACGAAGTACTGGAAGTGTTCGTCGCGCCCACGGTGATCCACGAAGTCGATATCGCAGGGGTTGCTCTCGGTGCAGCCTTCGGTGCCAGCCCGGCGGGAGAGGTCGAACAGGGCGGCTTGACGATCGATGGAGGGAATGTCGTCTTGGTTGAGCTGATAGCTGTCGCCGACGCCGAAGAGAGAGTAGCTGCTGTTATAAAGCAAAGAGTGTGTGTCGCCATCATCGATGTAGAAACGACTGCGCTCGTTACCTCGGGCGACGGCAATGGAGAAACTCATGTCGCTCAGCCAATGCGAGCCTTCATGCGTGAGCGTATGGGTAATGTTGGCGCTCGGCCAGCCGCGAATTTCAAGCCGGTACTGCGCCTCGAATGGCTGAGGAGAGGCCAAGGAAGCGCTGTCATCGGCAAGCGCGACGGCGCTGTTCGTCATCAGCGCGGCAGTCAATGTAGCGCCCAATAGGCCGTGCCGTGTGTTACGAGCGAATGTGTGTTGCAAAGGCTCCTCCTCCCTACAGTGTGTCTTCCTAAGAGCCTTTAGCGAGCGCTTGGTTCCGTGTGCGAGTATAACGAGCGTGGCGTTAAACGTCAGTAGCCCATGTCGGGGTTAACGGTAGCCAGGGTTTCACCCGCCTCAAAGGCGTGCAGGTACGAAATCACTTGATCAATGGCATCGTTAAGCGGTGTGGGGGCCGCCATATGCGGAGTGACGATGACCTTAGGGTGCTGCCAGAGCGGGTTGTTTGCCGGTAGCGGCTCTTCATGGAAAACATCCAGCAGTGCTCCGCGCAGGTGCCCTGGCTGGCCGTCATGGCCAAGTGCGTCCAGCAGTGCTTGCTCATCAATCAAGCTACCACGGCCTGGGTTAATGATGCTGGCACCTTTCGGCAGTTGTGCCAGCCGCTCGGCGTTAAGAATGTGCTGGGTAGCCGCTGTATCGGGGAGAATGGTCACTACGCTTTGCGCTTGGTTCAGTAGCTCGTTTAAACCGTCCTCGCCATGCAGGCAGCGCACGCCGCTGATCTGTTTGGGGGTACGGCTCCAGCCAAGCACCGGGAACCCAGCCTGTTGAAGCGCGCTAGCCACATAGCTGCCGATAGCGCCTAGCCCTAATACACCCACCGGCCAGTTCGCTTTATCCGGCACCGCATGGGGCTGCCACTGGGCATTTGGCTGCTGAGCGGCGTAGCGGTCCATGCTGCGGTAGAAGTTCAGCACGCCGTAAAGCACATAGTCGGCCATCAATTCGCTCATGCCTGCATCGCGTAGTTTCACAATAGGGACATCCTTGGGGAGCCCAGGCGTCTTCAGCAAATAATCGACCCCAGCCCCTAGGTTAATAATGCCTTTTAGCTGCGTTTGTTCTTGCAGGAGGTGAGCGGGCGCTTTCCACACGGCTAGGTAGTCGGCGTTGGCTCGTTCGCTGGCGGGGGCATCACTGGTAAGCACGGTGGCCTCTGGAAGCGCCTCTGCAATAGCGGCCTGCCACTGGGCCGCGTCGTCAATATGCACTACGACTTTCATGTTATCTCCTTGTACTCAGTTAATAATGCATGCTGACTATCATGGGCGAGAGGAGCTTAATACCGCAACCTGAGGGCATTATGGAGAACGCTGTCAACGTGTAGATAAAGCTAACGTTAACAGCATATGAAATTTTTGTAATAAAGGCTTTGACCGGCAGCCAAGGGGGGGTGCTAGTATCGCCTTAAGACGACATTGGCGGGCCAGCAGCGGCGGTGGCCAGGTCGATCCTGTGGCCCAGCGCAGTGAGCCTTAGGGCATGCGCTGGTTCTTAGTGATCTTTGATGGCGAGTTGCCCGATGACTGAGGTTTCCCTGCCTTTCACTCGTGAAGAGTATGCAAACCGCCTGTGGAAGGTGCGTGCTGAAATGGCCGGTCGTGGTATTGACGTATTGATCGTCAGCGACCCCTCCAACATGGCGTGGCTAACCGGCTACGATGGTTGGTCATTTTATGTCCACCAGTGCGTGCTGGTGGGGCTGGAAGGCGAACCCGTATGGTTCGGCCGCCGGATGGATGCCAATGGTGCACTGCGCACCTGCTGGATTCATCCCGATAATATTACCTACTACCCGGATTACTACGTCCAGAACCCTGATATGCACCCGATGGAGTATCTGGCGCAGTCGATTATGCCGGACCGTGGCTGGCATATCGGTGTGGTGGGCATGGAGATGGATAACTACTACTTCTCCGCTAAAGCGTATCAAAGCCTGCTGAAAGAGTTGCCCCATGCGCGCTTTATGGATGCCAACTCGCTGGTGAACTGGTGCCGGGCGATCAAGTCGCCTCAAGAAATTGCTTATATGCGGGTAGCGGCCAGAATCGTCGAGGGGATGCACTCGCGCATTCTTGAGGTGATTGAGCCCGGTCTGCCCAAGAGCAAGCTGGTATCGGAGATTTATCGCGTGGGTATTGAGGGCTTTGTCGATGAAAACGGCAAAGTATTTGGCGGTGATTACCCCGCCATCGTGCCCATGTTGCCCACCGGTAAAGATGCAGCCGCACCCCACTTAACCTGGGACGATACGCCATTTCGCACCGGCGAAGGCACCTTCTTCGAGATTGCGGGCGTGTTTAAGCGTTACCATGCGCCTATGTCGCGCACGGTGTTTCTCGGCACGCCACCGGTTGATTTTATCCGTGCGGAGTCGGCGCTGCTGGAAGGTATCGAGAATGGCCTAGCGGTTGCCAAACCCGGCAACCGCACGGCAGATATTGCCATGGCGCTGGGTGCGGCGATGGATAAATATGGCTTTGACCGCGGTGGTGCCCGCTGTGGTTATCCCATCGGTATCTCTTACCCACCCGACTGGGGCGAGCGCACCATGAGTTTGCGCCCCTCGGATGAAACTATCCTGCAGCCCGGCATGACCTTCCACTTCATGCCCGGCCTATGGGTTGATGACTGGGGCCTGGAGATTACCGAAAGTATCCTAATAACCGAAGATGGCTGTGAAACCCTGGCGAATTTCCCCCGCCAGCTGTTCGTCAAATAGCCGCGTGATAACACAAGGGAAACACAATGACGCTTCAACCGAACCAACTGCGGCCAAGCCCCATTTCCGCCACCGTTGACTTCGACGCCGATGGCGTGCAGCACGGCTTTTTAAAACTGCCGATTTCCACCGATGAGTCGGCTTGGGGCGCGGTGATGATCCCCGTCACGGTAGTAAAAAATGGCGAAGGCCCCACGGCACTGCTCACCGGTGGCAACCATGGCGATGAGTACGAGGGCATCACTTCGCTGTTGAAGCTCTCCTCGACGCTGAAAGCGGAAGACGTGACCGGACGCGTGATCATCGTGCCCTGCATGAATACCCCAGCGGTGATGGCGGGCAAACGCACCTCACCCATGGATAAAGGCAACCTGAACCGCAGCTTTCCTGGCGACCCTAACGGCACGGTGACCTCGCAAATTGCCGACTACTTCACCCGCGTGCTGGTGCCCATGAGCGATGTGGTGCTCGACCTGCACTCTGGCGGCCGCACGCTGGATATTCTGCCGTTTGGCGCTTCCCACGTGCTGGATGACAAACACCAGCAGCAGGCGGCGCTGGAAGGCGCCAAAGCCTTCGGTGCGCCTTATGCCATGGTGATGTTCGAGCTGGACGCTGAAAGGCTGTTCGATACCGCCTGCGAACGTCAGGGCAAAGTATTCGTGGCCACCGAGCTTGGCGGCGGCGGTACTTCCACTCCTCAAAGCATCGCCATTGCCGAGCGCGGCGTGCGCAACTTCTTGATTCATTATGGTTTAGTAGAGGGCAGTGTAGAAATGCCCGAAGGCGGGCAAATGTACCTCGATATGCCAGATGCTAGCTGCTACGTGCAGAGCCAGCACGCCGGTGTGCTGGAGCTGCTGGTGGCACTGGGCGACGAAGTGAAGAAGGGCCAAACCATCGCTTATGTCTACGATATGACCCGCAGCGGCACCGCACCAGTGGCGTACAAGGCCGAGCGCGATGGCATTCTCATGGCCCGCCGTGCGCCCTCGCTGATCAATATGGGGGACACCCTGGCGGTGATCGCCGATGTTGTCGAACGCCTGGAGGCGTAGCCCTCGGCATGATGAAACTGGATCGCTATGATTTAAAAATCCTCGATATCCTCTCCCGGGACGGGCGAATCACCAAGTCGAAGCTGGCCGAGGCGATTAACCTCTCGGTCAGCCCCTGCTGGGAGCGGGTAAAGCGGCTGGAAACAGCTGGTGTGATCGAAGGCTATACCGCGCGCATCAATGCTGACGTGCTGGTGCCGCGCAACCCCGTATGGGTGCAGATCGAGCTCAAGCAGCACAACGCCGAAAGCTTTGCTCGCTTTGAAGCCTTGGTGATGCAAACTCCCGAAGTGACCGAGTGCGTGGCCGTCGGCGGTGGCGTCGATTATCTGGTGAAGTTCGAAGCCCGCACCATCGATAGCTACCAGCGCTTGATGGATAAATGGCTGGTATCGGAGGTGGGCATTGAGCGCTACTTTACGTATATCGTGACGAAGACCGTCAAGCATCAGCCGATTGGCATCGACCCCAGCGCTGCGCTTTAGCCGCTTTGCCTTGCGGCCAAAAAAAACCATCATAAAACGTCTTGCCACAAAAAAAGTGCCGGAAAACACCGGCGCTTTCAAAAACACTTCGTGGCGATTCTCCCTTACGCTAGACACATCGATTTAGCGCGACCCTTGAGCCGCGATGGATGATCCTTTTGATGTGCACGGTGTGTCGCCTTTAGCTGGCCTCATCGTATTGGCTGCAACCTGGGGAGGTGCCCATGACCACACTATCGACCACGCTTGCTAAACGCCTGGAAGATCCGCGCCTGTTCCGGCAGTACGCCTACGTGAACGGCAAGTGGACCCATGGCGAAGGTGGCCGTGAAGAGGCCGTCTTTGATCCCGCCACCAACGAAGCCATTGGCCATATTCCGCTGCTGGAAGCAGAGCAGATTACCGCTGCTGTGGATGCCGCCGAAGCGGCGTTTGTCCACTGGCGGGCACTGCGCGCCGACGAGCGTTGCGAACGCCTGCTGGCCTGGTACGACCTCATTCAAGCCAACCGCGAAGACCTAGCGACCATCATGACCCTGGAGCAGGGCAAACCGCTGCCCGATGCCCGTGGTGAAGTAGAGTATGGCGCAAGCTTCGTGCGTTGGTTCGCGGAAGAGGGCAAGCGCACCTACGGCGAGACCATCCCGAGCCACATTCCCAATGCATCGCTCGGCACCATTAAAGAGCCGGTGGGCATTGCCGCGATGATTACGCCGTGGAACTTCCCACTGGCGATGATCACCCGCAAAGCCGCTGCCGCGCTGGCCGCAGGCTGCCCGGTGATTGTGAAGCCCGCCAACGAAACGCCGTTCTCGGCGCTGGCGCTGGCAGAACTTGCCGAGCGAGCGGGCATCCCAGAAGGCATCTTCAACGTGGTATTGGGCGAGCCTGCGGAAGTCTCCAAGATTTTGTGCAGCGAACCGCGTATTCGTGCGCTCTCGTTCACCGGCTCCACCCGCGTTGGCCGCCTGCTCATCGAGCAAAGCGCTAACACCGTGAAGCGTCTTTCACTGGAGCTGGGTGGCAACGCGCCGTTTATCGTCGGGCCAGATATGGACCCGAAAGAGGCCGCCTATGCTGCGGTAGCGGCCAAGTTCCAAACCGCTGGGCAAGACTGCCTAGCTGCTAACCGGATTTTAGTACACGAATCGATTCACGATGAGTTCGTGGCCCAGTTCACCGAGCGTATGGCGGCCCTCACCGTGGGCAATGGCCTGCACGGCGAAGTCGATCTTGGCCCGCTCATTCACCGCCAAGCGGTCGAAAAAGCAGCCGCGATTGTGGACGACGCAATCTCCCAAGGCGCCACCATGATCGCGGGCGACCAAAGCCAAGCACCGGGCGACAACTTCTTTATGCCCGTGCTGCTGACCGGTGTGACACCGCAAATGAAAGTATGGCGGGAAGAGAACTTTGCCCCGGTGGCCGGCATTACCGCTTATAGTAGCGACGACGAAGTGATCGAGATGGCCAACGACACCGAATACGGCCTGGCCGCGTACATCTACACCCACGATATTCGTCGTATTTGGAAGCTGATGCGCGCACTGGAGTACGGCATGGTGAGCGTCAACTCCGTGAAGATGACCGGCCCGCCCGTGCCCTTCGGCGGCGTCAAACAGTCCGGCCTTGGCCGTGAAGGTGGCGCTACAGGTATCGATGAGTATCTGGAAACGAAGTACTACTGCCTGGGCGCGCTGGGTTCGGTATCGGGCAGCTAGGTTTAAGAACCACAGCATCGCGCGCTGAAGCGCCCTCCCACAACACCCGCTGAGGTGCTTGAATAGGCCCTGTGGGAGGCCGGCTCCGCCGGGCGAAGGCACCGCTAGGTGCCCAACATTACGTCAGTCACCAAAGATAAAACACCCTCCCCAACAGTGGGGAGGTTTATTGTAAAGAGAGAATGTTATGAGCTTGCATCAGGATCTGATCGAACGCGACCGTAAAGTCACCTTCCACGCCTCCACCCACCTGCGTGATTTCGCCCACGGCGACGCACCGGGCCGTGTTATTACCGGTGGTAAAGGTATTCATATTGTTGATAAAGATGGCCGCGAGTTCATCGACGGTTTTGCGGGACTTTACTGTGTGAACATCGGCTATGGCCGCACCGAAGTAGCAGAAGCGATTTATAAGCAGGCGCTGGAACTCTCCTACTACCACACCTACGTAGGCCATTCCAACGAGCCGCAAATCGAGCTTTCCGAGCGCGTGCTGAAAATCGCAGGCCTCAACATGTCCAAGGTCTACTACGGCATGTCGGGTTCTGATGCCAACGAAACCCAGCTCAAGATCGTGCGTTACTACAACAACGTACTGGGCCGCCCGCAGAAGAAAAAGGTCATCTCGCGCATGCGCGGCTACCACGGCTCCGGCATCGCGTCTGGCTCGCTGACCGGCCTGAAGGCGTTCCACGACCACTTCGACCTGCCCATCGATACCATCCGCCATACCGAAGCGCCGCACTACTACCTGCGTGCCGCCGAGCAGCATGGCATGACCGAGCTCGAATTTTCTGCCTACTGCGCGGACAAGTTGGAAGCCATGATTCTGGAGGAAGGGCCGGACACCGTGGCTGCCTTTATCGGCGAGCCAGTACTTGGCACTGGCGGTATTGTGCCGCCGCCGGAAGGCTACTGGGAAGCGATTCAGCCGGTACTGGATAAGTACGACGTGCTGCTAATTGCCGACGAAGTGGTATGTGGCTTCGGCCGTACCGGCTCCGACTTCGGTAGCCACCACTACAATATGAAGCCTGACCTGATCACTATCGCCAAAGGCCTGACCAGCGCCTACCAGCCGCTATCTGGCGTAATTGTTGGTGACAAAGTATGGAAAGTGCTTGAGCAGGGTACCGGCGAGTTCGGTCCTATCGGCCACGGCTGGACCTACTCAGGCCACGCCCTGGGTTGTGCCGCAGGCCTTGCCAACCTGGATATCATCGAGCGCGAAAACCTAGTGGGCAACGCGGCTGAAACCGGCGACTACTTCCAGCAGCAGCTGAAAGCGACGTTTGAAGGCCACCCGCTGTTGGGTGATGTGCGCGGTGTTGGCCTGATGGCTGCGCTGGAATTCTCTCCGGATGCCAAACAGCGCCTGCACTTCGACCCCGCGCTGAAAGTGGGCCCGCGTGTCGCCGCTGCCGCGCTGGAAGAGAACCTGATTGCCCGCGCCATGCCCCAAGGTGACATTCTAGGTTTTGCGCCGCCGCTGACCATCAATCGTGGTGAAGTGGACGAGATGATTGGCCGTGCCAAACGTGCCATCGACCGCGTGACCGATGAGTTAGTGCGCTCCGGCGACCTGAAAACGGGCCAGCAAGAAGCCGCTTTTACCGTTTAATCGCCTGCGTTAGCCGTTTAAGCGCCGCTGCTGATGCAGCGGCGTTTTTGTTGTGCGCCAGGCATGGCGCGCAGCGCCTTGACTGGCGCTATTCCTGAGGGTGGTGCCTCACAGGATGACTTGGGGGTGAAAGTCCCCTACGGACCCTGATAGCGGGAACCGTTAGCTGAACAGCAAGGGTGTCTGCCGCA
>NZ_JBSXNH010000056.1:0-4746 GCF_056857535.1 Vreelandella sp. L-25 | reverse complement strand
GCCGGTTTTTACGTCATCTTTATTGGGCAGGCCCAAGTGCTCTTTCGGCGTCACGTAGCAGAGCATGGCGCAGCCAAACCAGCCAATCATCGCCGCCCCAATGCCAGAGGTAATGTGGTCGTAGCCGGGGGCGATATCCGTTACCAGCGGCCCAAGGGTATAGAAGGGCGCTTCGTCGCAGTACTCCAACTGCTTATCCATGTTCTCTTTCACAAGGTGCATGGGCACGTGGCCGGGGCCTTCGATCATCACCTGTACATCGTGTTTCCAGGCAATGTGGGTCAATTCGCCCAGAGTTTTCAGCTCCGCCATTTGCGCTTCATCGTTTGCATCAGCAATAGAGCCCGGGCGCAGGCCGTCGCCCAGCGAGAACGCCACATCGTACTGCTTGCAGATCTCGCAGATCTCCTCGAAGTGGGTATACAGGAAGCTCTCTTGATGGTGATACAAGCACCACTTTGCCATGATGGAGCCGCCACGGCTGACGATGCCGGTGACGCGGTTGGCGGTGAGCGGCACGTAGCGCAGCAGCACCCCGGCGTGAATGGTGAAATAATCCACCCCCTGTTCCGCCTGCTCGATCAGCGTATCGCGGAAGATCTCCCAGGTGAGGTTTTCGGCAATGCCGTTGACCTTCTCCAGCGCCTGATAGATGGGCACCGTACCAATCGGCACCGGCGAGTTGCGGATGATCCACTCGCGGGTTTCATGGATGTTCTGGCCGGTGGAGAGATCCATGATGGTGTCCGCGCCCCAGCGGATGCCCCAGGTCATCTTGTCTACTTCCTCTTCAATGGAAGAGGTGACCGCCGAGTTACCCAGGTTGCCGTTGATCTTCACCAGGAAGTTGCGGCCAATGATCATCGGCTCGCTTTCCGGGTGGTTGATGTTGTTGGGAATGATTGCCCGGCCACGGGCGACTTCATCGCGCACAAACTCCGGGGTGATCTCTTTGGGCAGGCTGGCGCCGAAGCTCTGGCCCGCATGCTGATGGCCCAGAATGCGCTCCACCTCTGCCGTTCCCAACGCCTGGCGGCGCTGGTTTTCCCGCAGAGCGATGAACTCCATTTCCGGCGTGATGATGCCCTGGCGGGCGTAGTGCAGCTGGGTCACGTTCTTGCCCGCTTTCGCCCGGCGGGGTGTGCGGCTTAAATCAAAGCGCAGCTGGGCAAGGGTGGGGTCGTTGGCGCGGCGCTGGCCGTACTGGCTGGTGGGGCCATCCAGAAACTCAGTGTCGTTGCGCTCTTCGATCCAGGCCCGGCGTAGCTCCGGCAGGCCCTGGCGCAAATCGATGTTGGCGCTGGGGTCGGTGTAGGGGCCGGAGGTGTCGTACACCAGCAGTGGCGGGTTCTGCTCATCTGCGCCGCTGGTTTTGGTGGGCGAGAGGGTGATTTCCCGAAACGGCACGCGAATATCCGGCCGCGAGCCTTCCACGTACACCTTGCGCGAGCCGGGCAGCGGCGCCACGGCGGCGGCATCGACCTGGGCGGTTTCGGCTAAAAAGTGTGCGGTGTTGCTTTTGACGGTCTTGGTCATGACGGTTGCTCTATGTTGTAGGAGATTATTCAGAAAGGTCTAAACCCATCTGCCAGAAGTCGATTTCCAGACGGGTGGCATCGCGGAAGATTTTGCTTAGCTCAGCAAAGCGGGCGGGGGTGACATCCGCCAAGCGGGCATCGAGCCACGCAAGCTCCGCCTGCATGGCGGCCTGGAACTCCTCGCCTTCGTACATGGCGATCCAGGCATCAAACGGGTTTTGCGCGCCGCGCAGCGTGGAAGGCTGCGCGTTCAGCCAGTTGGCGATTTCGCCGTAGCCCACCAGGCACGGGGCCAGCGCCACGTGCAAATCGAGCAGGTCGCCGCGGTTGCCGGTATCCAGCACATAGCGGGTGTAGGCCAGCGTAGCGCGGGCTTCGGGGAGTTCGGCAAGCTCCTGCTCGGAAATCCCCCACTCCTGACAAAAGCCCACGTGCAGGCCCAACTCCACGTCCACGATGGCTTTCATGCCTTCGTGGGCTTGGCGTAGATCTGCCAGGGTGGGGCTTTTGTAAGCGGCTAGCGCATAGGCGCGGGCGAAGTGGATCAAGAACAGATAATCCTGCTTCAGGTAGTGGCGAAACGATGCCTCAGGCAGCGTGGCGTTGCCCAGCTGGTGCACGAAATCGTGCTCGATGTAGGCGCGCCAATCTTGCTGGCAAGCAGTGGTGAGATCGGTAAAGCGGTAGCCCATATTGGATGCCTCCGGTGGTACAGCGAACCGGCGCACGGGCGAAGGGAGAGTGAGTTGGGGCAAGGTATCAGGTGAACACGGCGCACCCCCAACCACCGCTTGATTCCTACGCCGGTACTAGCCGGATCAGGTTCAACGGGCCCCGCCGTGACGACTTGCTGCAGCAGCCAGCCGTATAGCGATCTCAGCCGGTTCCACCGGCACCCCGTCAAGCAGTATTCAGCGCAGTGTAGGAGGCGAGAGGGGGAGATGCAAGGGGCGTTAGCTTGATCGACAATGGGCATCATTGAAGTATGACTGCCCTTCACTAACCCAATGGACTTCTGACACCCGCAAATCCATTGCCTAGCACATGGGTGTATATTTGGGTGGTTTCGATATTTTTATGGCCCAGCAGCTCTTGAACAGTGCGAATGTCAGTACCTTGGCTTAGTAGCTGAGTGGCGAAACGGTGCCGCAAAGAGTGGCATGAGCCAGGGCGTGTTAAAGAAGATGAGCGCATGGCATATTTGACGGCTTTTTGGACGGCAGAGGCATGAATGTGATGTAGAACGACGCGCCCCCTCTCATCGAAGCAAGGCCTGGGGGAAGGGAAAAGCCACTGCCATGCAAGTGAAATACCCGCGTTCGGGTATTTACGGTCCAGAGCATATGGCAGTGACACAGGAATAGCGTTGGCTTCAAGGCGAGCGTTCAGTTGTTGTTCTGCCATTTGTATATGCGTATGTAATGGCTGGACGCAAGAAGGCGGCAGTAGCGTGGTGCGGTCTTTGTTGCCTTTGCCTGCATACACCGTGATGATTTGCCTTGAGAAATCAATATCTTTGACGCGAAGCCGACAGGCTTCGGAGACACGTAAACCTGAGCCGTACATCAGTGAGGCCATGAGAAGCATAGAGCCAGACAAGTGCTGAAATACCTCCATTACTTCCTGATGGGAAAGCACCACTGGTAAGCGCTGAGGGCGCTTAGCTCGGCTAAATTGACCAATCTCGCCAAGCGGTTGGTCCAGCACATGGCGATAAAGGAAGACGATGGCATTGAGTGCTTGATTCTGTGTAGCCGCTGCCACGTGCCTTTCGATTGCCAGATATTCCAAAAATTG
Source organism: Vreelandella sp. L-25 (assembly GCF_056857535.1). Lineage (NCBI taxonomy): Bacteria > Pseudomonadati > Pseudomonadota > Gammaproteobacteria > Oceanospirillales > Halomonadaceae > Vreelandella > Vreelandella sp. L-25. The sequence goes on along the minus strand of NZ_JBSXNH010000056.1, from coordinate 1,411 downwards.
CCGTACTTCATGACCTGTTAGCGTGGCAGGGTGACGTAAGTTGTTGAACCGAATGTAAAATCGAATCCAGTAACAATAGGTTTTTTCGGTGCGTAAGCTATAGCGCTTGACCCTCATGGTTGCCTTGACGCGTTCCATCAGTTTCATGGGAGAATGCCTTAATAATGCTGTATGTAAAAACAGTATTATTGGGGCGAGCAAAACGCGCAAGCTCGCGAATTTTGGCTACATCGCCAAAATTCTCTTTGCACGCTGTAGAATCAATGAGGTAGATTCAATTTGGTGGCTATGAAACCTCAGTCATTGTGATGTCACGTTCATTGAGGTTTCATGGCAGGGCGTATAATCACTGTTATGACTCTATGAGGTCTTTGTGCAGGTTTTAGAGTCGAGTCCATGGGACTGGATGTTATTCAGAGATGAAGGGAAGCTGTTTTTCACGGTTCTGTGTGGGTCAGTGGCGATGTACTCCGTGGACATTCAATTGTCTGAGTCCGAGGTCACCGAATATGACAACCGAAATCGAGAGGCTTTGGTGTCATTGGCCACGAAGATCCGAATGAATCCCGAAAGTTATAGTGATCGTCACATTAAAAATTTCGATGGCCATGAAGTGTCTTCTTAGGCAGCGGCCGGCTAGGGAGCAGGCGAACTTCGCAAGTCATAACAAGTCGCTGTAGTACGCGGCCGATGGCCGCCGGACGCCCTTTTCATTGCGGCTTCGCCTCCATTGCAAGGGCGCCGCTAAGCTAAGCGTTAGACGAGATGGGTATGAAGTCAGACGACAGACTGGTTTTCCGCTTAAAGGGTCAATTTGGCTATGTAGATGGCTCTTTGTTCAGCGATGCGGACCTAGCCTCTGTGCGCGCAGACACGGTCTTTCTGAATCTGGAGAATTCAGAGGTATCCGATTGCGGAATTGCCAACTTGCCTGACATGCCTGCATTGCGTTGTATTGATCTTGATGGAACGCGGGTAACCGACATAGCGATGGAGCGCCTTGCAACATTCAAGAGTCTTGAGGAAATCTGGCTTGAAGGTACTGTAGTTTCGGATATTGGGCTCGGTTTTCTCCAGTCACTCAAGGGGCTTAAATTCATATCGGTATTGGATTGCGAACACATATCGGATGAGGCGGTATCAAGCTTGCAGGCAGCGAATCCCGGGATTGAAGTACATTGAGAGCCGGTACCGCGTCTAACCAATACAGTCACGGCGACGTCTACTACATTGCGGCTTCGCCTCCATTTCGCAGCCGCGCGTGCTGTTGGCGTTAACCCTTGTGACCAGCATCTTGCAAAACTCCGTCAATGACGTATATTGACTGTCATGTTTACCATCATCGAAACCCCTACATTTGAAGCAGATGCCAGAAAAATCTGGACTGAGGAAGAGCGAAGCGCTTTCTTTG
>NZ_JBSXNH010000055.1:0-16286 GCF_056857535.1 Vreelandella sp. L-25 | reverse complement strand
AAACGGGCCGTCAGCACCGATCAGCACGGTGGGTTTTGGCAATAACGGGCTTGCGAAAGCCAACTTGCACGGGCGAATGATCAAAAAGTGCTCGCTGGCGGTGATAGGGAAAGTGTCGGCGCCGGCTTCACGGATTCAGGTTAGGGTAAGAGCTGCTTGCCTGTGGCCTCGCAAAATCAGACCTTCCGTTAGTCATTTGCCATGTGGCTGCACATAGGTTCTATTTTTAATTTATATAGCATCAAAAAACACCGCACAGGAGTCCTCGGCAGTTATTGCTGCTGTGGTTGCCGTTAATACAAGGAGTCGCTTTCATGGTTGGGCAGGATAGAACGCCACAATATAAAGAAAACAGTCTTTCGTTGGTCGGTGCCGTTGCATTAGGCACCGGCGTGATGATTGGGGCCGGTATTTTTGCGCTAACCGGCCAAATGGCCGAAATGACTGGTCGGCTATTTCCTCTAGCCTTTCTGGCCGCTGCCGTCATTGTCTCTTTCAGCGCTTATTCTTACGTTAAAATGTCCAATACCTTCCCATCAGCAGGTGGGATTGGCATGTATTTACAGAAAGCGTATGGCCCGACGCTTCCCACCGCCTTTCATGCCCTCCTGATGTATTTTTCCATGGTGATCGCACAGAGTTTTTTGGCGAGAACGTTTGGTGCCTACACGCTTGAGTTGTTTGACCTGGGGGATCGTTCACTATTTGTGCCCCTACTCGGGGTTGGTTTACTGCTAATAGCCTTTTTGATCAATTTATCCGCCAACCGCTTGATCGAGACCGTCGCCTCGGTGCTCGGATTTATCAAAATAGGTGGCATTATAGTGTTTGGTATTGTCGGCGTGTTTATTGCCGACTCCATCGAAATGGGTGCTGGCAACGATGCACCTACGCCTACGATAACGGGCTTTTTAGGTGCTACGGCGCTCGGCATACTGGCATTTAAAGGCTTCACGACGATTACCAATAGTGGTTCGGAGCTTAAAGATCCTAAGCGGAATCTTGGCAAAGCTATCACGATCTCGATTGCGCTATGCGTGGTGATCTATGCCCTTGTCGGTTTTGCCGTTGCCAGCAACCTATCTTTGCCTGAAATTATCGAAACCCAAGACTACTCCCTGGCCGCCGCTGCCCGTCCCGCACTGGGTGAAGCGGCAGTTGCGTTTACCGTCATTCTCGCCATGTTAGCAACGGCGGGCGGTATCATCGCCAGCGTCTTTGCCGTTTCACGCATGCTCGCCATGCTGACAGAAATGAAGCTGGTTCCTCACCGCCATTTCCACATGCCCGGCAGTGTACAAAAGCATACACTGGTGTACACCATCGTATTTGGCTTAGTGCTCACCGCTTTTTTTGACCTGAGCCGCATCGCAGCATTAGGCATCATTTTCTACCTGATCATGGATATGGCCATCCACTGGGGTGTGCTTCGTCATCTCAAGGACAGAGTGGGGGCTAATCCTGTTATTCCTAGCATTGCCATACTACTAGATGCTGTCGTGTTAATCGGCTTTTTATGGGTAAAAGCCATTTCGGACCCCATGGTGCTCATCGTTGCTGGCGTAGTAATGGCTACTCTTTTACTCGGCGAATGGATTTTCCTATCCAAACGCGACGCTTCAAACGATAGCGAGCACTCTCACACTCATTAACGTTAATAGCGTTATAGGAGGTACCAAATGGACGTTAGAACCTTTGGTGAATTGATCGATTGGACCCGTCAGTTACACGAGCATCTTGCAGCTTGCCTTGCTCATTGCGCCGATATACACGAAGAAGAGCGCGCTCGCATGTTGCTCAATTACTTAGCTGCACAGGAAGCGGAAATGCAGCGCGTTGTGGCGCGCTTTGAACAGACTGTTGACGCGAAAGCATTAAAAACCTACGTTTATGACTATTTGGAGCATAAACCTATCCGTACGCATCGTACCTGCGATGCGCCCTATTCCACGCTAAGTGTTGACGACATTTGCCGAGAGGTTTTTGATTTCCATGAACAAACGATAAGCCTTTATCGAACCCTCGTTGGCAAAGCGGAAATTCCTGAGGCTAAAGAGCTCTTAGATTCCCTTTTAGCACTTGAAGAGCACGAAGCCATGCGCCTTGTTCGCCAAACGGGGAGAATGAACGATGTCTGAAGACCATAACGAGACAAAGGTGAAAGTCACTGTTACATGGGATTGACCTCTGTGCAGCACGTAGCCGAATAATGTCAGCAAAGGGCCTGAATGGGCCCAACAGCTCGCTAGGAGAAGGATCATGGAAATTCGCAAGCATACTCTCGCTCTCGGACTCGCCCTGGCACTCGGTGCCAGTGGTAGCGGCATCGCTCTCGCCCAGAGCATGCCGACCAATCAGCCCAATCAGGGTAGCGGCATGACGGGCGGCAGCGGCGGCCAAGGCGGCATGGGCCCTGACATGATGGGCGGAATGATGGGCGGCGGCCAGGGCGACATGGGGCCCGGCATGATGGGGGGAATGATGAGTGGCGGCCAGGGCGGCATGGGGCCCGGCATGATGAAAGGCATGATGGGTGGCGGGATGATGACCTGCCCGATGATGGGAGGCGCCGGCATGGGCATGATGCGGGAGGTGCTCGACCCGGAGCAGCACGACGAGATGCGCGCGCTGATGCAGGAGCATCGCCCCGCCCAGTTCGAGCGCATGGGCCGCCTGATGAACCTACGCGAGGACCTGATGGCGGAGATGCGCGGCGAGCGCCCCGATCCTGAGGAGGTCCAGGCCCTGCACGGTCGGATGGCCGAGCTTCACGGCGAGATGATGGCCGAGAGGGTGCGTCTGGAAAATACCATGAACGACCTGCTCACCGACGAGCAACGCCAGCAGCTTCAGCAGGCCACCCCTGAGAGTGACGTCGACCCCGAGGACCACGAGGCCCATCACTGACCGGGAGTGTCACAGACTCAGGCAACAGGACGGCCATTGTTGGCCGTCCACTCGGCAACGCCCGCAGGAGACAAGCGATGAGCGATTCACCCCCCAACACGATCACCCTGACGGTCCCCGGCATGGGCAGTGACCACTGTGCCGGCATCGTGCGCAAGACGCTGGAACGCCTCGATGGCGTGGGCGAGATCCAGACCAATATCGCCAACCACCATGTCAGCGTGACCATCGAAGCAGGCGGGCCCGACGGCGACACCTTGAAGGAAGCCGTCGAAGGCGCCGGCTATGACGTGGCCGCCGTCAGTGGTGGTACCGGCATGCAACAGGTCCGCCTGACCGTTCCCGGCATGGGCTCGGACCACTGCGCCGGCATCATCCGCAGTACCCTGGAGCGGCTCGAGGGTATCGAATCAATCGACACCAATATCGCCAGCCATCGCGTCTCTGTGAGTATTGCCGCCGATGGCCCCGATGGCGATGCGCTCAAGCGCGCCGTGGAAGGGGCCGGCTATGAGGTGGCCGCCGTGCAGGCCGACGAGGCGGAGGATGCCGACAGCGACGCCGAGATCGAGGAGGCCTATCTTTCCCAGGCCCGCAAGCGGCTGATCATCGCTGCGGTACCCACCACCCTGATCATGCTGCTGATGATGCCGCACATGTTCTGGCAGCCGATTCCCGGCTACCTGGCCATCATCGCCGTGCTGGCCTTCCCGGTGGTGTTTCTCTATGGCGGTATCGCCACCCACAAGTCGACCTGGCGCTCGCTGAAGAACGGCACCTTCAACATGGACGTGCTGATCTCCATGGGCAGCCTGCCGCCCTACTTGATCGGCCTAGTCGGCTTCGTCTACCCCATGACCTCATTCATCGAGATGGCCGCCACCATCATGACCTTCCACCTGCTGGGCCGTTACCTGGAGGCACTCGCCAAGGGACGCGCCTCCCAGGCCATCCGCCGCCTAATGACCCTGGGTGCCAAGACAGCACGCGTCGAGCGCGATGGCGAGGAAGTCGAGGTGGCGGTGAAGGAGCTGGCCCCGGGCGACATCATGGTCGTGCGCCCCGGCGACAAGATCCCCACCGACGGCGAGGTGGTCGAGGGCGAGAGCCATCTCGACGAGTCCATCGCCACCGGCGAGTCGATACCGGTCTACAAGAGCACCGGGGACAGCGTGATCGGTGCCACCATCAACAAGGAGGGACGCTTGCGGGTCAAGGCGACCCGCGTCGGCGGCGATACCTTCCTCTCCCAAGTGGTGCGGCTGATCGACCAGGCTCAGGGCTCGCGGGTACCGATCCAGGAATTCGCCGATCGCATGACCGGCCGCTTCGTACCGGCGGTGCTGGCCATCGCTCTGGCCAGCCTGGTGGCCTGGGCGCTATTCCCGGATGCCCTGCGACCGATACTCGACTGGGGTGCGACCTTCCTGCCCTGGGTGAACCCCGAGGCCGCCACGCCGGTGCTGGCGATTCTCGCCGCCATCGCAGTGCTAGTCATCGCCTGTCCATGCGCGCTGGGCCTGGCCACCCCCACGGCGCTGATGGTCGGCTCCGGCATCGGTGCCGAGCGTGGCATCCTGATCCGCTCCGGCGAAGCGATCCAGACCTTCAAGGACGTCAAAGTGATGGTGCTCGACAAGACCGGCACCATCACCCGCGGCGAACCAAAACTCACCGAGGCCGTCGTCGCCGAAGGCGCCGACGAAAACCGCCTGCTCACCCTGGCGGCGAGCGTGGAGAACGCCTCGGAGCACCCCATCGCCCGGGCTATCGTCGATGGTGCCCGGGAGCGCGATGTGAAACCCGGCGAGGTCAGCGAGTTCCGTTCCACCGGTGCGCGCGGTGTCTCGGGCAAGGTGGGCGACGAAGTGGTGCTGATCGGCAATCGCCGGTTGCTGGAAGAGGAAGGCGTGACCGGCCTCGAGGCCCTGGATGACGCCATGGGCGAGCTCGAGGGCAAGGGCCGCACCGTGGTAATCGTCGCCGCCGACGGCCAGGCACTCGGCCTAGTGGCCGTGGCCGACACCCTCAAGCAGGAGTCGGTGGAGGCCATCCGCGGCATGCATGATCTCGGTCTGCACGTGGTGATGATCACCGGCGACAACGAACGCGCCGCCCGCGCCGTGGCTGAAGAGGTGGGCATCGACGAGGTCCAGGCCGGTGTGCTGCCGGAAGGCAAGGTTGATGCCATCCGCGCGCTGCAGGAACAACACGGCAACCACGTGGCCATGGTCGGCGACGGCATCAACGACGCCGCGGCACTGAAGCAGGCCAACGTGGGCATCGCCATCGGTGCCGGGGCCGACGTGGCCATCGAGGCGGCGGACGTGACCCTGGTACGCGGCGAGCTCACCGCCGTGGTGGACGCCATGCACCTCTCGCGAGCCACCTTCGCCAAGATCGTCCAGAACCTGATCTGGGCCAGCGCCTATAACGTGGCCGCCATCCCCATCGCCGCCATCGGCCTGTTGCACCCGATGATCGGCGTCATCGCCATGACCACCAGCTCCCTCTCGGTGATCGGCAACTCGCTGCTGCTCAAGCGGCGTTACGCCCGTGAGCAGCCCCGCGGAGAGCCTTCCACTGCCACCCCATCGGTCCAAGCCAAAGGCGACCGCTCATGAAACGACCAGAATCCACCAAGCCCCCCTCGGGAGAGGCCGAATCACAGAAAGAGCCGTCTTCCCCTACCGCGGCACTCCATAAATGGATGATGACCGCCTGCGTGGTGCTGATGGGAGGCGCCGTGCTGCTGTTCATGTGGGGCGGGCAATCACTGAGCAGCGGCGCCTGGCTGCTGCTGCCCCTGGCCCTCTGTCTCGGCATGCACTTCCTGATGCACCGTCATGTCGGGCATGATCAGCGCGACCGAGATGAATAGCAGATATAAAAAACAGGACAATCGGCATCGATGCCAGACACGCAATGCCGATGCCGTTCTGGTACGTTACATTAGGAACAGTCAGGACAGATGTTATGCCGAGGGTGGCGATCAGGCAGTTATAACAGATCCAGACATCATTTTCTTACAGATCGTCCATCCTCCCAGTCTGCCGAACAAGGCGCATCGCTTCATGCTGTTCCAGCTCAAGAAGGGATTCAAGCAACTCCCTTGCTTCAGGAATCTCCGCCTTGCCAACCAAGTTACGATAGAGATCTGTCACTTGATCATGGAAGTCGAAAATCTCCCGACAGATTTCATTGAAACCCAGCGCAGCATAGGGTGCATCACAGGTCCGATGCGTCCGGATCGGCCTGTGTTCCAGATAATCATATACATAGGTATTCAATGCTTTGGGGTCCGCTCTACTCTTTAACTCACCAACAACATACTCCATCTCATGCTCATGAGCTGCCAGATAATTAAGGAGCATCTTGGCACGCTCTTCTTCATTATGATCGGCACAGTGAGAAAGACAGCGCGCCAAATGCTCATGCAGCTGCCGTGTCCAGTCAATCAGGTCACCAAAGGTCCGAACCTCCATGATCCTTATCCTTAATAGTTAATGAGAATGAGTATTATCGTTTGAACTAGAAGCGCCGTTACGAGACAAAAAGAGTCGCTCGGCAATCAAGATAGCCGCCATGACAATCGTTGCGACGATTAGCACCAGGGGATCTGTCGTCGCTTTCACCCAAAGGAAGCCTGCCAGCACGACGGCATCCAGCAGTATCGCAATAACCAGCACGATTGGGTTGGCACCGACCTCCTTGCGAAGATGACGCAACACTCCCCAATGAACAGCAATATCCATGATCAAGTAAAAAGTGATACCAAGTGCTGCGATACGGCTAAGGTCAAAGAAAGCCGTCAGAACCAAACCAAGCACGACCGTATAAACCAGGGTATGCTTCTGGATACTGCCTGGCATATGAAAGTGACGATGCGGCACCAGTTCCATTTCCGTCAGCATTGCCAACATGCGTGAGACCGCAAATATACTGGCAATGATACCACCCGCGGTGGCCAGCATGGCGAGAATGACGGTGAACCAGACGGCGGCCTCCCCCAGCGCAGGACGGGCAGCAGCCGCCAACGAATAATCTTTCGTTTCGATTATCTCGCTCAGCGACAGATTACTGGCGACAGCGAAGCCCACCAGCGCATAGATCACCACACACAGGGCGATCGAGATCATGATCGCCCTGCCGACGTTGCGATGGGGATCTTTTATCTCTGAACCACTATTGGTGATCGTCGTGAACCCCTTGAAGGCCAGGATCCCCAACGCGGTTGCTCCTAGAAAGCCTGACAGAGATCCCTCGGGCGTCGACGCCGAGGTTTCCATGCCGACCGAGTCGGCGATGATGACACCGACGACCCCGAACAAGATGATCCCACCAATTTTTATGAACCCGAGTACTGATATGAACCCGAGTACTGACGCAACACCCTGAATCAGCTTGTTGGCGGAGAGGTTTAGTAAAAATGCAGATATCAGCAGCGCAACACCCAATAAGGGGACAAGCAGTGACCTATCCCCAAAATCGAAAAGCTCTAGCGTGTAGGACCCAAAGGTTCTCGCCAAAAAGCTTTGTGCTATCACCATGGAGAAATACATTAAAAGCGCATGGAAAGCGGTGGTCAGAGTTGGTCCATAAGCCTTGCTGAGGTACATGCCAATACCACCAGCTGACGGATAGGCATTGGACATTTTCACGTAGGAATAAGCACTGAAAGAGACGATTAGTGCCGCTGACAAGAAGGCTAACGGGAAAAGCACTCCCGTCATCTCGGCCATCTGTCCCGTCAAAGCAAAAATACCAGCGCCAATCATGACCCCGGTCCCTAAGGCAATCGCACCGACCAGTGAGAGGCTATTCTGCTTGTGAGGCTATTCTGCTTGTACTGTGGCGTTCTATCCATAGACTCCATCACCTCTCTCCTGGGTGAATGAAACCAGACCCTACCGAAAGCCCTCTTGACGCTCTGAGACTCACCAGATGACAAATGGTAGAGTGTGGTTAGATACATTGAAATCAAAGTGTAGAACCTATGCGCTACCCAATAGTCAATTATTTTCTTTGGATACAACCTCCGAACCTAACCGATGACGACGCGCCATCCACAGCATCAACGGCGGCAAGATCAACCACTGTAGTAACGGCGAGAGGCCCGTGCCCAACCACGGCACACGGGGCATCAGCTGCGCATACTCCCACCGTTGACTGAATAGCGTAGCGTGCCACTCCATCGCCACCGTGATACCGACGCCCACCAGCACGAAGCCCACGCACTCCTTGGCCCCATAGCCCCGAAGCCAGTCATGACGTCGATGCCATACGGCCACCGACCAATACGCCATCAACGTGATCAATACATCGCCAAGGGCTGCCTGGATACAAGCCTGCACAGCTTCCCAATGTGGCATCACAGGCATGCCCGCATACAACGGAACCTGAAGAAACTCCCAGGGAAGATTCAGCAGAAAGGCAAATAACGCTACATGAAGCTCCCTAGCCGAGCGGACCACGCGTAGTTTCCTGCAGCGCTTACCCTGAGGCTAGCCTTGCGTATAGAGGCTAGCCTTGCGTATAGATGTGAATACCATTCAATGGCAGCTCCAAGGCTCCTTCTTTGCATTATCTTTTATGTTTTGGTCAACAAATCGATAATGCTCCTCCTTGAAGCGGTTCCACCAACCACGACTGATTTCGACCGCATATTTGTCGAGAATATCTTCGACGCAGTCGAGGCAGAGACGTGAGGCATCATAGGCCAGGTGAAGCTTTAGTTTCTTCTCATCGAACGAAACACTGTCTAGCCCGTATAGCTCATCAATATCTGCAACAGCCGCTTTCACCGCATCCAGATCGCTGGAATCAAGCTTTAAGTGTCGGTTCACCAAGGTCGTTTCAGAAACTCCCAACCGATGCTCTCTGTGTGCCATGAGAATTCTCCTCGTACTGTAATATCGTTAACGTTCTTCCAATATTATCGACATACCTCATATCACTTGTCTTGCTTATCGGTCCGATGTAGCAACCATGGTTCGCTGACTACGACATGCAGTGGTGACCAGGAACGCACCTGCTGCCAACATTGGTACCGTCAACAACTGTCCCATAGTGAGCCAATCAAAGGCGATGAAGCCCAATTGAGGATCGGGTAAGCGCACAAACTCCACGATGAAACGGAAGGTGCCATACAGAAGCAGGAATAGACCCGAGATAAGCCCTTGAGTTTGCGGTTTCCGTGACACCCACCACAACACGACAAACAGCACCACACCCTCCAGGACAAACTCGTAGAGTGCTGATGGATGTCGGGGTTCAGGCCCCAAGCCCAGCATGGGAGGGAAGATCATCGCCCAGGGCACGTCGCTGGCCCTCCCCGGCAACTCGTGATTGATGAAGTTGCCCAGACGCCCTGCCCCCAGACCGATCGGCACCAGCGGGGCGATGAAATCGGTCAGCTGAAGGTAGGCCAGGCGGTGACGGCGAGCGAACAGCCAGGCGGCTACCAGCACGCCGGCAAGACCTCCATGGAAACTCATGCCCCCTTCCCAAATCTTGAAAAGCCATAGGGGGTTGGCTATCAGCTGGTCGAGCCCGTAGAACAGCACATAGCCCAAGCGCCCTCCAATGATGACGCCCAGAGCGCCATAGAAGATCAGGTCGCCGATATCATCATGGGTCAAGCCGAGGCGGTGCGCTCGCCGCCGCCCCAGCCACCATGCGGCCGTCAGCCCCACCACGTACATTAGGCCATACCAATGTAGCTGTACCGGTCCGAGGGAAAATGCCACTGGATCGATCTGTGGGTACGCAATCATGGCAATTTCCTCGCGCCCTTCAGGCTTCTATGAATCGCTCGACGCTACGCCAGCGGGTTAGCAAATAGCCAAGCGTGCTTTCTTATCTACCAGCATAGCCTAATGGCCTGAATACAAACTGAATCTTGACTCACGAAGTGCAAATTCAACCTAATTCCAGGGGGCATCGCTAGTGCACCTCACATCAAGTACCACTGACGATTCGTGTTAGGCTGGGAGCCCTCGAGATACGGCATTCGCGTATCTAGAATGTGCCACCCAGCCTTGTCGATCCTGACGTTATGCATGATTCACATGGCGGCATTTCCACAGGTAGTAGACACAGGGCAACACCAGAAGCGTCAGTATCACCGCGCTCAACATCCCCCCCACCATCGGGGCCGCAATGCGGCTGACCACCTCGGAACCCGTGCCGGAGCTGTACATCAGTGGCAGAAGACCGGCAATGGTCGAGACCGATGTCATCATTACCGGTCTCACCCTGAGAGCAGCACCGTGCAGCACGGCGTGGCGAAGAGTCTCCCGACGGGGTTGTACTCCCTTGTGTTGGCAGCCCTCGAGCATCTGCTGATAGGCCTGGTTGAGATATACGAGCATGATCACTCCGATCTCGACTGCCACCCCGGCCAGAGCGATAAACCCCACTCCCACGGCCACGGAGAAGTTATAGCCCAGCAGGTACATCAACCAGATAGCCCCTACCATGGCCAGCGGCAGCGTGCCCATGATGATGGCTACCTCACTGAAGCGTTTGAAACTCATGTAGAGCAGGATCACTATGATTGCCAATGTGAGAGGCACCACATAGCTCAACTTCTCTTTGGCACGCAACATGTATTCATACTGCCCGGACCACGTCACCGAATAACCGGCGGGCAAATCGAGCTCGTCCGCCACGACGTCCATGGCGCGCTGCACATAGGTACCGACATCCACGCCTTCGATATCCACGAAGGTCCAACCGTTGGGACGTGCGTTCTCGCTCTTGATCGCCGGTGGTCCGTCCTCCACGTAGATGTCCGCCACGTCGGCTAGAGCGATGCGCTGCCCATTGGCGGTCACGATCGGCAGCTCGGCCAGTCGCTCGGGGGAGTCCCGGTAATCCTGTGGGTAGCGCAGGTTGACCGGGTAGCGCTCCAAGCCCTCGATGGTCTGAGTGATGTTCTGACCACCGATAGCGGTCGCCACCACTTGTTGCACGTCGGCAATGTTCAGGCCATAGCGCGCCGCCTGAGCGCGGTTGATATCAACCTTGATATAGCGACCTCCGGCCACCCGCTCGGAATAGACCGACGCAGTACCGGGAACATCGGCAAGGATCGTCTCCAGCTGCTGTCCGATGGACTGAATCTGCTTGAGATCTTCTCCGCCCACCTTGATGCCCACCGGCGTCTTGATCCCGGTCGCCAGCATATCGATGCGCGTCGAAATCGGCATCACCCAGGCATTGGATACCCCCGGTATCCGCACCAGGCTGTCGAGTTCCTTCTTGAGCTTGTCGGTGGTCATCCCCTCTCGCCACTCTTCCCGCGGTTTGAGCTGAATGAATGTTTCGACCATGGTCAGCGGCGCAGGGTCGGTAGCCGTGTCGGCCCGTCCGATCTTGCCAAACACCGTGTCCACCTCCGGCACGCTGGCAATCAGTTTATCGGTCTGCTGAAGGAGCTCCCGCGCCTTGCCGATCGACAGCCCTGGATAAGTGGTCGGCATGTACATCAAGTCGCCTTCATCCAGGGGTGGAATAAACTCGCTGCCAATCTTGCTGACCGGCCAGAAACCTACCAGGGTTATCGCTAGCACCAGGGCGATCGTCGTCTTCGGGAAACTCAATACTGCCTTGAGTACTGGCATATAGACCCCGACCAGCAGTCGATTGACCGGATTCTTGTGCTCAGGAAGTACGCGGCCGCGGATGAAATAGCCCATCAGCACCGGAACCAAGGTGACCGCCAGCCCGGCACTGGCTGCCATGGCATAGGTCTTGGTGAAGGCGAGCGGCGAGAACATCCGCCCCTCTTGGGCCTCGAGGGTAAAGACAGGAACAAAGCTGACAGTGATGATCAGCAAGCTGAAGAAAAGCGCCGGCCCCACCTCCACCGCCGAATCGGCCACCACCTTCCACCGGTTTTCGGACGTCAGCGGTGTACGCTCCATGTGCTTGTGCAAGTTCTCGATCAACACGACGGCACCATCGATCATGGCACCGATCGCAATGGCGATACCCGCAAGCGACATGATGTTGGCGTTGATGCCCTGCCAGTTCATGATGATGAAGGCAGTGAGAATGCCCATCGGTAGGCTGATCATCGCCACTAACGCAGAGCGCAGATGGAACAGGAAGAGCACGCATACCAAGGCTACGATGGCTAACTCCTCGAGCAGGCCACGCAGCAGGTTGTCTACCGCCTTTTCGATCAAGCCTGAACGGTCATAGACCGTCACGACCTCCACCCCCTCCGGCAGGCTAGACTGGAGCTGCTCAAGCTTGGCCTTGACGCCATCGATCGTCTTCTGGGCATTCTCTCCTGTGCGCATGACGACGATGCCGCCGACGGTCTCACCTTCCCCGTTCAGTTCGGCAATGCCACGACGCATCTGGGGCCCCATCCCGATGTCGGCGACATCCTTGAGCAGCAGAGGCGTTCCATTGTCATCCACACCCAGCGGGATACTGGCAAGATCCTCACGACTCTGGATATAACCAGTGGCGCGCACCATGTACTCGGCTTCGGCCATCTCGACGACCGAGGCGCCCACTTCCTGGTTGGCCCGCTGTATAGCGGTCTGGATGTGAGCCAGGGGAATGTCGAAGGCACGCAGTTTCTCCGGATCCACCACCACTTGGTATTGCTTGACCATGCCGCCAAGCGCCGCGACTTCAGAAACGCCCGATACGGTCTGAAGCTCATACTTCAGGAACCAGTCTTGCAGGCTGCGCAGCTCACTGAGGTCATGTTGGCCGGTCCTGTCGATCAGAGCGTAGAGATAGACCCAACCCACGCCAGTGGCATCCGGACCAAGCTGTGGGCGCGCACTATCCGGCAGCGTGGGCGCTACCTGAGAAAGGTACTCCAGCACACGGGAGCGCGCCCAGTAGGGATCGGTGTCTTCGTCGAAAATCACATAGACGTAGGAGTCGCCGAAGAAGGAGTAGCCGCGTACCGTTACTGCCCCGGGAACCGACAGCATGGCCGTGGTGAGCGGGTAGGTGACTTGATCTTCGACGACCTGCGGAGCCTGGCCCGGGTAGTTGGTCTTGATGATCACCTGCACATCTGACAAGTCCGGTAGAGCATCAATCGGGGTATTCTTGACTGAGTAGATTCCCGCCCCCGCCAGAATCACGGCAGCAAGAAGCACGAGAAAACGGTTGCTTATTGACCAACGGATCAACGCAGGAATCATTACTTGCTCTCCCCAGTTGCATGCCTTTGATGGCTCATCGCGTCTTGCTGGCCGCGTTCCGCATTACTGGTTTCTCCGTGATCCATGCCCTCATCGCTGGGTGCTTTAGTCTTATCATCGTCAACATGCACACCGCGTAGAGCGAACTTGTCTTCCGCAATCCGTTCGAGTTCGGCATGGATGTCCATACCGTCTTTCAGCTGTTCAAGGCTAACCGTATCAGCAACCTGGAAATCCATGCTCATGGCCGGCCAGTTCCACGCCGCGATGGGGGCATGGGATAGCGTCACCATGCCATGATCTGGCATGACATCTTCGATGCGTGCTGGCACCCATACGGTCTCAACAAGGGAATTCTCATCGGCCTCTTCAGCACTGTCACTATGCTCCATTCGTCGAAAGTCTGATGTTCGACTTGACTCGGAATCCAGAAGGAACTGAGCCGACGTAACAATGCGATCGCCCTCCTCAAGGCCCGATAATATCTCGACGGTTTCCCAACCCACGCGTCCAACGTCGACTTCGATCGATTTGAATTTTCCATCACCCAATGCAAGAACGACACGCGACTGGCTTCCGGTGCGAATCAAGGCCTCACGGGGTATTTGCAATGCCTCCAACGTCGTGTTTGACATAATGGTCAGCTGAGAAAACATTCCAGGTTTTAGCGCCAGGTCATCGTTAGCGAAACGCACCCTTACACGAGCCGTACGCGTCTCACTATCAATACTTGGGTATATATAGTCCACCACCCCTGTCCACTCCCGTTCGGGTAGATAGTCAAGAGTCATGCGAACCTCATCTCCCTCAGCGATCAACGCTGCCTGGCGCTCAAACACCTCTCCGACAGCCCACACATGATCAAGAACGCCAATACTCATCATGCTCATTCCTGGCTGTACGAACATTCCTTCACGCACCTGCAAATTATCCAGGACGCCACTTTGGGGCGCACGCAAGATGATCGCCTGACTCACTTGACGACTGTCCCTTAGCTTCTGGATAGCCTCATTGGGCACCTGTAACGCGCGCAGCCTTTCCAAGGCGGCAGAAATCAGGCGTTGGTTACCGCGGTTCATTGCGAGCAACAGCTCTTCTTGAGCATTAACGAGCGTTGGCGAGTAGAGTGAATAGAGTGGCTGACCCTGGGTAACGGGATCGCCTTCGGACTTGGCAAATAGTTTCTCTATCCATCCCTCGACGCGGGGATGGATATGTACCAGCTTGTCCTCATCGTATTGGACATAGCCAACTGTCCTGACCGTGGCGTCAAATGTATCCTTTTCGACAACGCCCGTTTTAACACCAAAATTGTTGACGACATCAGGAGAAATTTTTACTGTCCCAGGAGTATCCCCTTCGTCCTGATCATCATAAACCGGCACGAGGTCCATCCCCATCGGGGATTTTCCAGGCTTGTCTCGCTTGTAGTTGGGATCCATCGGCGCCACCCAGTAAAGGGGAGTGCGTTCTCCACTTTCTTCCATCCCAGTCTCACTACTATCGTTTCCAATAACAGTTTCTACTGCCTTCAGGATGAATGTCTTGCCTCCCAGGACCATGCTACCGGACACGCCCAGCATGACGCCTAACGATATGACGAAAAAGTACCTACCCATTTGATTCATCGTGATGCCTCATTCCAGACTTGAGAAGTCGTGAGTTAGCGTGAAGACGTGCCTTGGGACAGCAGGTAGTTGATATCCGAGATCACCTTGAGTCGTTGGGCTTTCAGGCCTATGAGCTCCACACTCGCATTGGTTTCATCAATTCGTGCCCGCACGGCTTCTGGAAAATCACCATCGTCATTGTTATAGGCATTCAGGGAAGCTTCGGCCTGTTCGCTCAGCTCTGGCAATAATCGTTGCGTATACAGGGTTAATCGTTCATCGAGGCGCGCCAACTTAACCCAATTGGTTTCCAGCTGGGCAATCAATTCACGAACCAAGGTTTCTCTCTCGTACCGGACCGCTTCATGACGTGATGCCGCTGCTGCGACATTCTTGTCCTGACGATTTTCCGTGAACACAGGTAGATCGAAGGCCACTCCCACAGAGAACAGGTCGGACCGGCGTCCGCCCATAGGGTCGTCCTCGCGGTAGCCGTACTGTGCCGATACACCCCATTCTGGTTTGTACTGCTGCCTCGCTGCATCGACTCCAATTTCCATGGCATCAATCGACTTATCGACTGCCAGCACGGCAGGGTGATACCTCACCCGCTCATACCATGCCTGACGATTGGGACGCTCAACGGCAGTGAAAAGCTTAGGTTCTTCCAATTCCAGCCCGGGGAAATCCGCCACTACCGGCATTATCGCTTCGCTCCCCAGCCATTCAGATAGCTGTCGTTCAACGGCCTCCTGTTGCTGCCTGAGATCGGTCAACCGGTCCTCCAGGCGAGTCAACTCCAACTGAGCACGAACCACATCGTCTTGGCGGGTCATTCCGAAGGCGGACGCATAACTCACCTCGGCGACATCAGCTAGCTGCTCAAACAAGCTACGATCACGCTCTATCCGCTCGATGCTCAGCTGAGCACGAGTGGCCTCCAGCCAAAGCTGGCTGACCGTAGCCTCGACTCTGGCTTCCCTATCCTGCCGCAACATCGGCTGTTGGGCGGCAAGCTGCTGCTTTTGTTGCTTGGCAAGCGCCAGGCTGTCCCCCCTGGGAAACTTCTGACTGACTCCTACGCTGAACTGGGTCATGCCCTCTTGATTCAGGTCAAAGGTATCGACTGGAAGGTTACCTGCCTTCAACGAAACCTGAGGGTCCGGGAGCTGGCCCGACGCTATGGCCTCGTTCTCAAGGGCGGCTTCAATGGACGCACTTCCGGTTAACCAGGGATCCTGATCAATGGCTATCTGTATCGCTCTTTGCAAACTGTCCGTTTCACTTCCGGCAATAGCAATAGCTGGCATCCAGGCAACACCCAAGACACCGCTGAATAACAATGCAGCCTTGATCACAGTGGCCCTCCAAACAAAAGGATTACGCTCAAAAAATACAGAAAATTTAATAAAATAAATAATCAAACATTAAAAACTACGTTTACTAATTACCTGAATCCGTGAAGCCGGCGCCGACACTTTCCCTATCACCGCCAGCGAGCACTTTTTGATCATTCGCCCCGTGCAAGTTGGCTTTCGCAAGCCCGTTATTGCCAAAACCCACCGTGCTGATCGGTGCTGACGGCCCG
>NZ_JBSXNH010000054.1:0-15814 GCF_056857535.1 Vreelandella sp. L-25 | reverse complement strand
GCCATATTAGGCTCTCTAACCAAGAGCTGAAGGGCTGAACCTGTCACGAGTGGATAGTTGACCACTCTCTGATGTGTACGAGCAGAAGCCTCCCCGGAGGGCTCTCGATAACTGTATGGCGGGCCGGAAGCCCAAAGACTGACGAAGCGCGCAGAGCACACAGGCGAGCGAATACAGCGGAACGAAGCTCAGCCCGATAATGGGGGACAGGACCCGCCGTGGTGCGGATCCGTTTGCCCGGTGGTGTGAGAGGACGGGGGAGGCGACTCCCCCTCCTACTCGATCCTGGCCACCGGCGCCACGCCCCGCTGCCGGGATATTTCGTATCATATCCGTATTTTGTATTGTATTTTGTACTGTATAACATATAATATGGAATACATTATACGACAAAGCCAAGAGGGATACGATATGGCACGCAGCGGAATCACCTACGAGCAGGTCGCCACCGTCGCCGACGCCCTGGTGGGGCAGGGCGAGAAGCCCAGCATCCAGCGGGTCCGCGAGCAGCTGGGCACGGGGTCGCCCAACACCATCCATCGCCACCTCAAGGCGTGGCGGGCCACTCAGGCGCCGGCCGAGCGCCGCGCCGCCCGTCTGCCGGACGAGCTGACCGCCGCGCTGGCCGAGGAGCTGGAACGCCAGGCCGCCGCGGCCCGCGCCGAGGCCGAGGAGAACGCCCTGGAGGCGCAACACACCGCCGACGAACTGGCCGCCACCGGCGAGCAGCTGGAAGAGCTGGTCGAGGAGCTGAGTGGCCGGGTCGAGGCCCTGGAGAGCGAGCGCGATCGTGTCACCGGCGAGCGCGACGAGGCACGCAGCGCCGTGGCCGAGTTCCGCGAGCGGGTGAAGGAGCTAGAAGCCCAGCGCGACGACGCCCGGCAGCAGCTGGCCGAGGCCCGCAACCGGGTGACCACCCTCGAGGAGCAACGCGACGAGGAGCGGGAGGCGCGCATCGCGGCACAGCGTGAGGCCAAGCAAGCCGATCAGGCCCGCATCGAGGCTGAGCGTGCCCTGGCCGTGGCCGAGACCCGCACCGAGGCCGCACGGGACCAAGCCGAGGAGCGGGCCAGGGCGCTGGACGCCGAACGCCAGGCGCGCCGCGAGGATGCCCAGGCCCACAAGCAGGCCCTGGCCGAACAGCGAGACGAGTACCGCGAGCGCCTAGCCGCCATGGAAAAGCAGCTCCAGGACGCCCAGAAACGCGCCCAGGAGGCCGAAAAGGGTCAGACCAAGGCCGAGGTACAGGGTGAGGCCCTAGCGGCCCGTATGGAGGCGCTGGAGAGCCGCCAGGCGAAAAATCGGGAGGAGGATCAGGGCCAGCTGCCATTGGGGGAATAACGCAGGCCCTGGAGCGTCACCGCGGTAAGCGTCAGCGATAGACCTTGCTGCGGTGGGCAATGCGTACCACCAGGATGCGGATCTCCGCGTCCTCGATGCTGGCGATGAGGCGGTAGTCACCCACGCGGTAGCGCCACAGCTCACTGAGCTGGCCCGTCAGCGGCTTGCCCAGCTGCCGGGGGTCCTCCAGCGGCTGGAGGCGACCGCGCAGGTAGTCCCGAATGCGCTTGGCGTCGGCATGACCGATCTTCTTGAGCTGCTTGACCGCTTCGTCGGTGAGTTCAATCCGCCAGGCCAAGCTCACGCTCCACGTCGTCCAGGCTGTGGGTCGTCATCTCGCCGCGGCGGACCTGCTCCAGGGTCTTCTCGGCTAGGTAGATGTCTTCGAGGTCATCCAGGTGCTCGAGGATCGCCTCGCGGGCGTAGAAACTCTTGGTGCGGCCGGTGGCCTTGGCCAGGGCCTCCAGACGCTCCTCGATCTCGGTGGGCAGTCGTAGAGCGAGCATCAAACTCTCCTCCGGCAGGGTGGGCGCTATACAAGTATAGCATTCAGCCTGGGCGGCGCCACGGATCGTTGCAACACCGCCTGAGCGTGGATCGACCTCCTTCCTGCTAAACCCAGGCGCGAAGCGCCCTGTTCCCGCACAAGGCTGGGGTTCGGCCCAGTGAGGGTTGGCACTTTAGCGGCCAGGCTGCGCCGTCCAGGGCGCGCAGCCGCGAAGCGGCTCGAGAGCGCCCGTCAGCCGCGCCTTTGGCGCGTCATCGTTCAGGCCCGCGAAGCGGGGGCGGAGCGAGGAACGAGCGGAGGGTAGGCGAGCGCGTAGCGCGTTAAAGATCTTTTAGATCTTAGTTAAAGACGCGCGCGCGTTACGGTTCTGGAAAAAACTTATAAAACAAATGGTTAGATTGCATATCTGCAGGTAAAGGCACGAAGTGGGTGCAGGTAAAAGCACGTGCCTGTCCACAGGCCTGGCGCAGGTAAAAGCACGTGGCTATTCACAGCCTGGTGCAGGTAAAAGCACGTGCCTATTCACAGCCTGTGACTGCAGGTGAAAGCACGTGCCTATTCACGTCCATAGTGCAGGTGAAAGCACGTGCTTTTAATATCGTGCTTTCTCCTGCACTATTGGGCGCATTCTGGCGGTTTGGCTAGCTCCGCAACGAGATCCTCCATCTGAGCTTTGCTGCCCTTGCCAGCGCGGGCATAGAACGTCACCACATCGGTCTCTTGGTCAAATTTTACTCGGTAGTCAGGCAGCTCATTGGCTTTGACCAACACTTTGATTGCCGCTCGGAAGTTGCGCAGCGTGTCTGAGCTGCCACTCTTCTCATGGAGGGCCTTGAGACCTACACGCCACCGTGACTGCTGGCCACAGTGCTTGCGGGCAAGCTCGTAAATCCGCCTATCTAGCGGCTTGCGTAGCCGAAAGTAGTCTCGGCTTATGGTCAACACCTGAAAAGCCTGAACTGAACGCCACAACCATTCAGGGAGACGCACCTCAACAGCGACCATCCGATCACCTGGGCCACGCTCGATGACGCGCCACGAGTCAACCAGACCAAAACCACGCCGCTCGCGGTATCCGTCCACCTCGATGTTGGTTTCGATAGTGGTACTACGTAACCTCGAAAGCGCGTCTCCCATGCGCTGGTAGGCTCGCCCACTGGTGTCGCGGTTGGTTGTCACGAGAAAATCATAGGCCGTAAAGCGTACAACCGGCCCCACATCCTCGCGGCCTCTGTTCATCGCCTCTACAAGTTGGCTGATGCAGTAGATCCACACGTCCTTATCATGAATCGTTGCACAGCCAGCTTGACCTGGCATCACAGTTACAGTGATGCCATTGCGCGCGTAGGTACGCCTTCGTGTATCGCCCGACTTCAAAGCGAACAACGGATGCTCCATGCTCCCGAGGTCGTCCTTGGGGCTCGCCTCCAGCATGTCTGCAATGAAGAAATCGTGCTGGACATGACGCTCGGGAGCCAGTGTGGAGCGGGTGCGTTTCGAGCCCTTGCCAGGGGCTGGAAAGAGACGTGCGGAAGCTTCTGCCCAGGTTTCCCCAGCTCTGGCGTTGTCCTCGATGAATTTCTGGCGATCCTCGCTCATGCCCTGCCCCCGATCACTCTTTGATGAGGCCATGCTCAACAGCACGGTAAATTGCCATATTGATGATCGCGGCACGGGACTGGCCTAGTTCTGCGGCTAGCTCGTCTACCCTCTCCAACAGTGAGGGTGTGATCGTAAGGCTGATCTGTCGCTTATTGCCTTTTTTCACCCCCTTCGGCTTGGTCTCCGAGTCCGGCGCACCAGAGATGAAAGACTCCGCTGTCTGTGAGGGCTTTGTCTTCGGCTTTGTAATAGCCATAAACACTACCTTTTATATAAAAAGAATATCATTTTAATATTAAAAAAGGGCTTTAACAAGTGCATCCAACTCAGCTACTGCCTTCCTGTCTACCGGCTTAATTTCTTGCACGGACAGCCCCGCTCCTGTCGCGTTGGCAAACGCTTTACGCCTCCGTATCGGTGTTGCCAAATACTCGAACTGTGGTATCTCGGCAACCGCCTCTGCTGCTTCAGCATTGTCCATTGAGTTACTGCCGGGATCAGCGAGGTTCAGTACAGCGACAGACCGTAATCCATCTCTGACGCTACGAGCTTCATCTACCAAAGACGCCATATCCTCTAACGCCCACACGTCATATGAGCGAGGGGCGAAGGGCACCAACAACACATCACTCAACACCAAAGCAGCTCGTAGAGCCGTGGAATCACGACCACCTGCATCAATGATGACATCATCGAATTTGGCCACCTGCTGCTGTACCTGGCTTCGCAGAGTCGGGCCATCCGGATATGTTGCACAAGCAATACCCGGGCTGCCCCCACTCTCTGCACGAATGCTGATAGCGGTCTGTGCTGTGCCTTGCCGATCGCCATCGATCAGCCAAACGTCGCGCCCAGATAAGGCTCGGGAAATCGCCAGGCTCACGGCAAGAGTAGTCTTACCAACCCCTCCCTTCGTGTTGCCTACAGTGATGATCATAAAGCACCTTTTTTAATATTAAAAACGTATCAAAAATACGTCCTATAAAGCCGATTTGTCAATTCTTTTCTGTGCCAGAGCATCATGCCCAAGGGCTGGATCTCTGTAGGTCTTCAGGAATAGATAGGGGTAGAGGTGACGCTAAGCTGCCTATCCGCCCCCTACAGTTCTTCGCGCCCCACAGCCGGCGCCTCTAGCCAGGCTCGTAGCCCTTCCAACTCGGGAGCGTGGGGGTCGCATTGGGCCAGTAGCTGCTCGAGCTGGGGGTGGTTCACGGCCTTAGCTAGCCCTTCGCGCTCCAGGGAGGCATTCAGCGTCACCCGACTGACCCCGAAGTGCTTGGCCACTTCGGTCTTGGTGATCTCTGGGTCGACCAGCATCGCCGCCGCCTTGCGCACGTCTGCGGCCGACATGACAGGACGGCGACCTCCCTTACGACCGCGGGCACGCGCCGCGGCCAGGCCCGCCAAGGTGCGTTCGCGGATCAGGCTGTGCTCGAACTCCGCCAGGGCGCCGAAGATGTGGAACACCAGCTTGCCCCCGGCACTGGTGGTATCGATCGCCTCGGTCAGCGATCGGAAACCCACTCCACGCTCGTTCAGTTCGTGGATCAGCTCCACCAGATCCTTGAGCGAGCGGGCCAAACGGTCGAGCTTCCACACCACCAGGGTGTCGCCGTCGCGCAGTGTCCTCAGGCAGGCCTGCAACTCGGGACGTTCCCGCTTGGTACCGGTGATACGTTCCTCAAATACCTGCTCGCAGCCGGCCTGCTGAAGCGCGTCACGCTGCAACTGGGGATTCTGGTCCTGTGTGCTGACCCGTGCGTAGCCGATGATCATGCGTCCTCCTCTCCATGGCGACCTATACGAAAACAAACCTTGGTTTTCTTTACATCATCTACTGGATGCTGATGCAGGACCAGGCTTACGGCTTATTGGCCACGTCAGAAGCAGGGAGGGGGGGAGCCCCAGTGAAAAGCCCCCCTGCTGCCGGGCAGGCACCAGGGGGGAGGCGTACGCAGCTCAAGGACGCCCCTTTAGCCAGGGGCGATACGCCGATGCCTACGCCAGGAAGGCGGGAGAGACACAGGCAGTTGCCATCATGCATACTTCAACACTGATTCGCCAACCGTGGGGCGGCCGTGTCATCAGCCTGTACGACTAAAGGTACATAGTGTCTCGCCGATACAACAGTTGTGAGATGATGCGTGTTCAGCGGCCCCTACTGTCATCTTCAGAAAGCGATCACATGGCATGTTAGTCGGCCACAAAGTCACCAACGCGATGTTCAATAACCTGACGTCGCTGCCGATAGTCCTTCCATGACACTACTGACCCACCTCGTGTTCGACCCACACGCTCTGGATGCCATCCAGGGCAAGCACCACATCCCCCTGGTGGTCGTTTCTTGGCTGATCGCGTTGATCGCGGCCTACACCGGCCTCGATATCATCAAGCTGATAGGTACGGCGAAGCGCATCAGCTCACGCTGGATCTGGCTGATGACGGGTGCCAGCGTCATGGGGTTTGGGGTATGGAGCATGCACTTCACCGGCATGCATGCCTACCAGCTGGATTTTGCAGTCTCTCACGCGCCCTTGCTCACCATGCTGTCCATGGTTCCCGCCGTACTGGGTAGCCTGGGGGTCATGCTGGTGGCATCCAGCCAACAACTGCCTCATCGCAGCTCGCTTCTGGCCGGCGTCGGCCTGGGCGTTGGCACCGGCTTGATGCATTACATGGGCATGGCGGCCATGAGCATGCCCGCAGTGCTCTACCACTCCCTGGGACTGTTCCTGGTCTCGCTGGGTGTCGCCCTTGGCCTTGGTATCATCAGCGTCTATGCCTACCGCCTGTGCCGCCAGGAGTGGGGAAGGCAGCGCGCCCGGCGCTGCGCCTTGATCTCGGCGCTATGCGTATCACTTGCCATCAGCGGCATGCACTACGTTGCCATGCAAGCGGCCTGGTTCGTGCCCGACTCCAACGCCTCTTCGATGTCGCCAGTGGATACGCACTCATACTGGCTGATTTATCTGATCATCGCAGGCGCCTTGATGATGGCGTTGCTGACGCTCATCGCCACCCGCGTTGAACGCCGCGTGCTTACCAGCGAACATCAGCAGCACATGACCCGGGCGCGGCTGCTTGAGGTCATCTCTGCCATCAGAGACGGGATCGTGCTTTTCGATGACAGCGCCCGGATTCGGCTCTGCAACAAGGCGTTCGAGAAGCTACTGGGGTGGGACGCCGACGAGTCCATAGGACGGTCGGTTTGGGAGCTGTCGTATGTCGATGATAGCCAGGCACTGAATCACCGCATCAGCCGAGCCTTGGAGGAGAGCGGTGAGTGGACCGGCATGATCGAGGCTCAGCACCGTGGGGGAAGGTACTTTTCCGCATGGCTCAGCGTCAGCCGCGTTTGCTATGTCGACACTGCCGAATGCGACTACGTCGCCCTGATCAGTGATCGCTCTGCTGAGCAGCAGGCACAGCAACGCATTCGCTACCTGGCTTACCATGACTCCCTAACCGAACTCCCCAACCGACGGTCACTGCAGGAGCATCTTGAGGATTTCGAGACGTATGCCAGCGATGAAGCGCCGCTTGCCTTACTGGCACTGCTAGACATCGATCGCTTCAAGTTCCTCAACGACAGCCTGGGTCAGGATGCCGGAGACGAGCTGCTCCGCCAGCTCGCGAGGCGCCTGCGAGGCTGGGTCGACGATAACCTGTTCGTGGCGCGCCTCGACGGCAATGAGTTCGCCCTACTGACCCCGCTTTCCACTTCGGACCGGACCTCTGCTGAGGGTGAAGCACAGCGCTTCATCGACCGGGTCACGGCCTCTCTCAGCGCAGACTACCGTCTTCACGGTCATACCTACCCATGCCGCCTCAACATCGGGATGTTGGTCTTCTCACCGCAGCAAAGGGCGGGTACCAAACGGCTACTCAAACGCACGGGTCTGGCCCTCCTGGAAGCGAAACGCGAGCGCAGTGGTTCACCGAGGCTATTCTGTCCCACGTTGGAGAAGGAGTTGGAGGATCGCCTAACGCTCGAACGCGAGCTGCAACTGGGCATTGCCAACGATGAGCTCCGTCTTCACCTGCAACCCCAGGTAGACGCCCTGCACCAGGTGGTCGGCGCTGAAGCCCTGGTCCGCTGGGAGCATCCGACGCGTGGTCAGGTATCTCCCGGGCACTTCATCCCACTGGCTGAAGAGTGTGGCCTTATCCTACCGCTGGGCGACTGGGTCCTACAGGAAGGATGTCGAATACTGGGGGGATGGCGAAAAAGACCCGAACTGTACGCCCTCAAGCTGTCGATCAACGTTAGCGTGCGTCAGTTCCAGCAACCAGACTTCGTGGATCAAGTATTAGCCGCGGTCCACCGCCATGATGTCGAGCCAGCGTGCCTAACCCTCGAACTCACCGAATCGCTGCTGCTCAACGACCCGCAGGGTACCATCGAGAAAATGACCCAGCTGCGACGTATCGGTATCCACTTCGCGCTGGATGATTTTGGTACGGGTTACTCCTCCATGGCCTACCTCAAGTCACTTCCTCTGGATACGCTCAAAATAGACGTCGCATTCGTCCGCGATCTCAGCCGAGACGCCCACTCGACGCCTATCGCCGCAACCATTATCACCCTCGCCAAGAGCCTGGAGATGTCGGTGGTCGCAGAGGGGGTCGAAACGGAGGTGCAGCGCTCGACACTCAAGGATCTTGGGTGCCACATCTACCAGGGGTATCTGTTTGGACGGCCGGTGCCCTCCGAGGAGTTCCATGCCATGCTGACCTCCGTACCCCGCCTTCCAGCTCACCAGTAGAGCTAGAAGTCACCGAGAGTCGGGGCAAAGCCCGCCTTCACGATCGCCAATTCGCTTAAAACGGCCATGTGCCGGCCTACCCGACGCTCCAGGTGGCCGGCGGCGACCGCACGGCGTGTCAGGAGACGGTTGCACTGCGGCCTGAGACATCGGACTGGCTGGCCTTCAAGGCGGCATAGAGAGCCGTCTTGCTGACCTTGATCCGGGCGGCGGCCTCGCGGACATTCAACCCATTGGCCAGGTGTTCCCTTGCCCTCCTCAGCTTGTCGTCGGTGACGACGGGCTTGCGCCCCCCTTTACGCCCACGGGCGGCGGCAGCAGCCAGCCCCGCCTTGGTGCGATCGCGGATCAGGTCACGCTCGAACTGACCCAGGGCGCCGAACACGTGGAAGATCAGCCGCCCACCGGGGGTGGTGGTGTCGATGGCTTCGGTCAGTGACCGGAAGCCGACACCACGCGCCTCCAAGGTGCTGACGACCTCGATCAGATGCGGCAGCGAGCGTCCCAGGCGATCCAGTCGCCACACGACCAGCACATCCCCGTCGCGTAGGAACTCCAGGGCCGCCGTCAGGCCGGGGCGTTCCGCCTTGGCCCCAGAGACGGTGTCATCGAAGATTCGCTCGCACCCTGCCTTGTGAAGCGCATCGGTCTGCAAGGCGGAGTCCTGCTCCGCCGTCGAGACCCGCGCATAGCCGATCAGTGCCATGGACCGCCCTTTTGTCCGTTTATCCGTCCGGCTATCTTATTGTCCGAAAACTTATCGAACAAGCCAATTCTCGGACAATGCCCGACTTGGCCGTCTAATGATCGTTTTCTGGACACCCTTCGTTGCATGTAACGGAAGGGAGCGCTACCCTGTTACATGAAACGGACGGAGGATTCGCCATGGTAGCAACCGACAACGTGAACAACCGGGTGAAGAGGCACCGTGCCGCCTTGCGTGCGGCCGGCCTGCGCCCGATCCAGATCTGGGTACCGGATACTCGCCAACCCGGCTTCGCTGAAGAGGCCCGCCGCCAGTGCGCTGCCGTCGCGGCCGCCGACGCCGGGGATCAGGAACTGCAGGACTTCATGGATGCCGCCCTCCTGGACCTGGACGACGAGTATGACGCATGAGGCGTGGCGACCTGGTGACCATTGCCCTGTCGGGTGACTTCGGGAAGCCGCGTCCCGCCCTCATCATCCAGTCGGATCAGTTTGCCGGCACCGGCAGTGTGACGGTGCTGTTGCTCTCCAGCACCCGGGTCGATGCCCCACTGATCCGCCTCGATGTGGAGCCCACCACCGAGAATGGCCTGCAGCGACGCTCCCAGATCATGGTGGACAAGCCCATGACGGTGAAGCGAGAGAGGGTGGGAGAGGCCTTCGGCCACCTCGATGACAGCACCATGGTCGCCGTCAACAGAGCGCTGGCCGTCTTTCTGGGCTTCGCGTGAGCGAGGCTCACCATCGCTGCCCCATGCCTCCTGTAGCATCTCTTGGTGCTCTCGCACCATGCGTTGGATCTTACCGAGTTCTTTTGCCGAAAACCCTATGTTGTTGGCAATAGCGGCGTCGTGTAGCCATATCTTGGCGCTCGCGCTGCCGTAGTCGACGTGCATATGGGGCGGTTCGCCAGGCTCGTGACTAGAGGCAACGCTCGGCAGTGCATGAGAGGGGCAAGTGGTTAGCAAGGAGGCTTGCGTCTGGCCATTTTGGACCTTGGCATCACCATGGGCGAGCTATCCCCAGGTTCGCCAAATGGAGTTGACGACAGATCGGATTGCCAGTACGCCGGACATGGTTCGCCAGAAATTATGGGTACGTTGCTCACCTACAACTTGATACGCTTTCAGATGGCTCGAATGGTCTACAGTTTGGACAGCATTTACCAAAGTAAATTGATCTTTAACTAGGCTGCCCATTTTATTATCAAAGAGTTATCGATGTTGTCGGCGGTATCGCCTGACCGTATTTCCGAAGTGGTGAGATCGATGCTGGAGATGGCGCCTTCGTTCTTGCTACCCGATAGACGAGAAAGGTCGCACCCGTATGCGGTTTGGGCACGACCACAAAAATATACGATAAGGAAAAAGCCAGTCAGGCTTAACTGACTGGCATTAGCCCTTCGGGGCGGCTTTTTTGCGTGTGTAGATTACTGGCTGTTGGTATCCGGTATCGGATATTCCTCCTCGACCAGCTCGGGGACGATACGCTGGTGGGTGGCTTGCTCGAAAGCGTAGGCATAACCGAGCAGTTCGGCCTCGCTCCACATCGGGCCGACGAATATCAGCCCGAATGGCGAGCCGCTGGAAAATTGTCCGGCGGGGACGGTAACCCCGGGCAGCCCGGAGATATTGATTTCCGAGACGGTTGTTGCCGGGTAAGCGTCTTCGCCATAAACCTCTGGCAGCGCCTGGCTCATTTGCGGGAATACCAGCAGATCCAGTTCGTTGTCTTGCATGACGCTATTGAAGGCGAGCAGGTAGTCGGCGCGTAGCTGGGCAAATTCGGAAAGGTCCGGGGCGACGGTTGGGTCCTGGCGGGCGGCGGCAAACACCGGCATGCTGTTGTAATCACCCAGCGGGCCATCTTCGGCTAGCGGGTCGCTGTCTACCAGCTCAAGCAGTTCGGCAACCGAGTTGGCGGCTGCCGAGTCCCCCATGCGTTGCAGATAAAGCTCCAGGTCGTAAGGCATCGACTCGGTTCCCCGGCCATCGTAACCGCCTTCGGCTTTGGCCAGGGCGGCGAAATCGCTACCGGCAAACGGATCCTCGATAACGGTGGCATTTAGGGACTCCAGTTCTTCTACAGCATTGGCATACAGTTCAGTAGCTTCTTCTGATAGAGGCTCGTCGCGCCAACCTGGCCCATAGAGGCCAACTCGCGCGCCCTCCAGTGCACCATCATCGAGCATTGACGTATAGCCTCCTGCGGGAAGGTGGCCGATAGCGGCTACGGTCTTGGGATCTTCGGAGGTGTACCCGGCCAGGACATCGAGCAGCAGAGCGGCATCGGTGACATTGCGGGCATGGGGACCGACCACGTCACGGGTCGAGCCTGCCAATGGCGTGACCCCGGCATTGGGAACCAGGCCAAAGGTCGGTTTGACCGACACCAGGCTTTGCGCCGAGGCGGGGTTCTGGATCGAGCCGCCGGTCTCTTCGGCCAGGCCAGCTACGGCAAAGCTGGCTGCAACGGCAGTCGCTGTACCACTGGAGCTAGCTCCCGGGGCTATGTCGCGATCAACCGCATTATAGGTTGGGCCATCCCAACTGCTATTGGCTCGGGTACCGTCGCTGCTGAAGGCCGGAATATTGGTTTTGCCGAGCACGATGGCACCAGCATCGATCAGGCGAGCCACAACGGGAGCGTGGTGCTCGGGAATAAGATCAACGCCGCCCGTGGCACTGGAGAGCTCCGACCAGCCAGCGGTGGAAGGCAGACCGGCAAAATCCATCGCTTCCTTGACGACGACAGGAACACCAGCCAACGGGCCAAGTTCTTCGCCTGCTGCACGGCGTTCGTCGATAGCGCGTGCCTGCTCCAGAGCGTCGGGATTCATGAAGGTAAAAGAGTTGTAATAAGGTTCATACTGCTCGATCCGTGCCAGGGAGGCGGCGGTTAGCTCTTCGGCACTCCAGCGGCCATCGTCAAAGCCCTCCTGGATATCGCCGATGGTCAGCTCTCTGACATCAACCTCATCGGATAATGCCGTGCCAGCCAGCATCAGGGTGAGCAGTCCGCTTGCAATGGCGGTGGGGCGGGTATATTGCACAGTTGTTCTCTCTCTAGCTGATGACTTTTAATTAGCAAGAAATTAAAATGCAATATTTATGCCAAGCCAAGAGAGGTAGTCACTGGACTGCAACCTGCCTGCAAAATCAAGATTATGGCACTTATCGTGTCTCATGAGGCTTCCTCTGATGGCAGCCTGCTGATGAAATGGCACCCTACTGCCATAGGGAGCATCGCTTGATGGCAACCTGCTGCCATCAGGGTCCCGCCTGCTGATGAAATGGCACCCTACTGCCATAGGGAGCATCGCTTGATGGCAACCTGCTGCCATCAGGGTCCCGCCTGCTGATGAAATGGCACTCTACTGCCATAGGGAGCATCGCTTGATGGCAACCTGCTGCCATCAGAGTCCCGCCTGCCAATGAAATGGCACTTATACTGCCATCAGCTACCAGGATTGCTTTTCTCCGAGAAAACCGGTGGAGGCAGCTAGGTAGTTTCTGTCACCGATTCAACTAGGTAAGCGTACCGCTGAGACCCCGATGCTGCCGAGACGGCTTTTCTCCGAGAAAACCGGAGAAAGCAGCTAGGTAGTTTCTGTCGCCGTTTTGCCAGACATGGCTTTCCCTTATGTCCACTATAGTGGACATTGCCGCTACCTTTCGTCGCGTTATGACATAACCTAACGCTCGACTGCCATCCCCTTCCCCGTTCTTCCTACGGCTTTCCTGTCACACCGTGACAAAGTTGCCCCTCCCGTGCGGTCTCGCTGTGGCTCGACCGGCGACGCTTCGCGCCGCTCGTGCCTGGCGGCACGGTGCTGGCCAGTGTTGGTCGCTGTCGCGTTGCGACAGCCAACGGGCTCGCCTGAGGCTCCCCCGGTGCCCCTTTCGGGGCACAGTGTGCTGCGCACACGGCGACGCTCCGCGCGTCGCTCGCGCCTCCGGCGCGCCTGGCAGTCCTCGCGGCCCTTCGGGCCCCTCCGACTGCTCCGCCGCGTCCGCGTCGGCTATGTTGCACTCCTTCGTCGTGCTACATAGCCGACGCTACAAGGATTTCACAAATTTCACGCACAAACGCAAATTTTGCAATCCAGTCCCTCCCTGTGCTATCGTGACAGTGTTCCCTTTGTGGAGCCCCAGCGCACGGACGGAGGAGCGCAAGGCCTCAGGCCTGTTGCCAACAGGCAACATCCGTTGAAGCACTGACGTCATCGAGAGATGAGCCCCACGGGGGTGCCCAGCCGCGTCAGCTGTGGATGCCGAATCGGCTGAGACGATAGCCGCGCGAGAGGCGCGAGATGATTGGGCATCGAGAGGATGCCAACGTGAGAGCCGCCAAGCGGCTCGGGTAGGCAGCGGCAGCTGCCGCGTGGTTGCAGATCCGAGATCTCAGCTACGCGACGAGTCCGACCCGACAACACGCAAAAACGAAACGGGGCCAACGGCACCGGCACAGGTGTCGATGGGGAATCGCCCTCATTGTTCTAACGACGCACGATATAGGATAGACCCGTGGACGAACAGCATGCGGCAGCCACCGTCGCTCGCTTAAAGGCAGACGCGGCAGAAAACCGTCGGCGTCCCTACTCTCGCCGCTCTCGCCTCGACCGTTTCGAGGATGACCTGCTGACGCTGCACGCTGCCGGCGCTCGTGTCGTGGACCTTCAGCGCTGGTTAAAAGAACAACGCATCAACGTTGCACACAGCACCATCAGCCGCTGGCTCGAGAAGCGCGGAATTTACGAGCGAGTAGACGTCTAATGGTCAGCTTTGCCAAAGGTAAAACCCAGGCCGGCAAACTTATCAAAGAAATCCAGGGTAATGATGGCCTGGAATCTGTCGGCACTGTCAGCAACTTCGAACAGCGATTGACTGTCGCCGCAGACTTCATCCGCGAGCATCGTCACGACAAATCGATCGACCTCCCTCGCGACCTGCGCTCGATGACAAAAGAGCAAGCCATCGCTTATCTCCACTATCGATCAGAAACATCTGTCGACGGCAAGTTCATCTCTCAGAGCACGCTCAACATGGACCGCCAAGCTTTGGAGGCAATGCTTCGGCACACTGGCGAACTGGATAAGACTTCTAGCCTGCCGATCGTAAGAACCGAAGCAGTCACGATGTCACAGAGCCGCCACTACACTGACATCCAGGTCACGAAAGTCCTCTCTCACCAGACTTCTCATAATGCCTTGGCCAGCGAACTCGCCTACCGTTGCGGACTACGTGCTCACGAACTCCTGACGCTACGCCCCCTGGCGGAGCAGCCGCCCGACCAACGCCCCACTAAGACGATCAGCGAGCACAAGTTCGCCGGACGCTCTGGTGTCAGCTACACCGTGATCGGCAAGGGCGGGCTATGCCGCGAAATCAAGATTCCAGAGCCTCTCGCCGATCGCCTAGCATCTCTCCGGCTCGACACCCCTCGTTTCGTTAACGACCGCGGCATCCACTACCACAGCCACTACGCTATCGCCGGCGGCAACGCCTTCAGCTCCTCTTTTACCCGCGCCTCGCAACGGGCCGTTGGTTGGAGCGCCGGCGCACACGGACTACGCCACACGTATGCGCAACAACGCATGGCTGAGCTCCAGGAGCACGGCCTCGACCGTGACGAAGCGTTGTTGGCTGTCTCACAAGAGCTCGGCCATTTTCGTCCTGATATCACCCTGGTGTACCTGCGATGAAGAAGCTCTTCACCTCTTCAGCCACCCAAGAGCGCCTCACCGCCAGTGAGGCTCGCGCAGATGCCGCTGAAAAGCGCGCTGAGCAGGCCGAGCGGGCTCAGTGTGAGGCAGAACAAACCCTACGGGACACACAGTTTCGGCTGGCCACCGCCGAACAGCAGCTACAGCAACTCATCCAAGCTTGGAAAAAAGAGCAAGCGTCTCAACAACAGCGGCAAGCCCGTGCTGACGCGGCCGAACAGCGTGCTGAGCGCGCGGAGGAAGAGGCGCGCATAGCGCATCGCAAGAAGCGCAACGCCGAGCAAACCCTGGCGCGCTGGCAAAAGAAGCAGACACAAGCACAAACCAAGCAGGCACGCTTGCAGGAACTACTTGACACACTCGAGCCCGACGAGCTGGAAGACGTCTTTTTCCGTGTGCAGAACGCACTTATCAATCGTTCCCGTGACCGCGCGGACAGCGGCATCGATGTCGGAGAGCCCGTATGGCAATGACACCGGACATACTAGCTATCGCCCTCCCTCTGGGCATCCTGTTTGCCGCCCTGCTGCTATTCGGCGGAGGGTTTGCTTGGGCTCGCCGCCGCGACAAGCGGGAACAGGCCCGGCTCATCCTCGACAAAATCGAGCCGTGGGCGGGGTCGCGGCGTGCCGCCAAAGCGTGGTACCAGAGTCACCCGATTGCTGCGCTCGGCAACTGGACAGCCGCGGCCCTGGTCGCTCATGGTCGCGGGGACGACGTGCTGCGGTTCCTTGAACACGTAGAGGCAGGCGGTTTCGCCTGACCAAGACAGCCCCAGAGGGAAACCAGGAGGGAGACGCCCCATGACCGCCTTCAGCTGGATGATCGTGGCCTTCGCCATGCTCATGGCCGGCGTGTGCCTGTTCACCTACGTGCAGATCGAGCGCAACGCCCACCAGACCCGCCAGCGGCACCTGGCTCGCGAGGAGGACGTCCCGGGCCAGCCGACGCCCTGACGCCGACCTCCCCTCCCCATCAGGCGATCTCGCCGACCCGCAAACCCCGCTACGGCGGGGTTTCTCGTGGTGCGCCAGGCATGGCGCGCAGCGCCAATTAGGCGCTATCCGGTCCGCCGTGGTGGTTGGTCGGATGACTTGGGGGTGAAAGTCCCCTACGGACCCTGATAGCGGGAACCGTTAGCTGAACAGCAAGGGTGTTCGTCGTGAG